>CAIKZJ010000201.1 GCA_903831845.1 uncultured Ignavibacteriota bacterium | reverse complement strand
TCCTGCTCATATAAATAAATTAAAATTTAATTATCGGATAGAAAGTTTTCTGAATGAATATTTTGGGACAATATACATTTTATCACTCCTGATTATAAATATAAAAAAGGCTTATTTAACAAACAACTTATTTTCAATTAACATTTAGAAGTTAGTAATTGGTAATTAGTAATTTTGAGATTCTTAATGATGAAAGTATAATTATGCAATTGAAATGATAAAATGCGAATCTGATTGCTAACTGTTTAATGTTAACTGCTGATTGTTTAAGCCACTACACGTAGCTCGTCAGGAAAGAGCTCGGGATTCAGCGCTTTGCGGATGTGTATGTACACGTCGTCGACGGAGATGTGCGTCATGCAGGTCGGATTGTTGCAGCCGTAATCGTGGCCCAGATAAAGACAGGGACTGCAGTACTTATCGCTTTGAATGAGCACAGTGTTCGGGCTGTATGCTCCCCACTTAGCGGGATTAGTCGGCCCGTGAAGTCCCATAGTCTTCGTGCCGACGCAGGATGCAAGATGAAGCATGCCGGTATTGCTGCACACTATCAGCGTTACTTTCTTAATAATAGCAACGACATCGTCAAGTGAATATTTCCCTGTTATGTTAATGACTCTAGTTCCGGCCGGAAGTATCTCGTTCAGCCCTTTTTCGAGTTCGTCGTTCTTTTCCTTTTCGTCTCCGGAACCGGTGATGAGAAGTATAATATCCTTTTTATAATCTATAAGTCTCTTGCCCAGCAGTATGTAATTCTTTACATCCCACTCTCTCGGCCTGCCCGTACCGCCGCAACCCTGATGAAGCGTAATGACAGTCCTTCCGTTCAGATCGTTTTCGTCGAAAAACTTCTGCGCAGCCCTGTGATTGTCTTCATCAAGAAAATACTCGAGCACATAATCCGACTTTTTCACCGGAACGAACAGAGGCAGAAGCAGGTCGATGAAAGTCTCGAGCTCGTGTTTCTCGCGCGAATGCGTTATAACGCGGTTGAACATGAAATGCTTGTACTGGCCTTCGGTTTTGAACCCGACTGAAAAGTCATACTTAAGCAAAGCTATTATTATAGCGCTTATCCTTGACCACTGTTCCGTATCGATGACTATATTGTATTTCTCATTCCGCAGTTTCATAATCATCCGAAGGAACAGGAAAGGATTCTTCAGAAATTCATGAACGTTCTCTACAATTACATGATTGATGTAAGGCGTTTTTCTGACGATCGACTCGTTAATCTGCGAACACAGGAAAGTTATATCGGCGTCGGGATAAGCCCTGCGCAGCGTCCTCAGCATCGGAATCATCATGATGCTGTCGCCTATCGCGGCAAATTTCACGACAAGAATCTTCTTTATCTCGAACGGAAACTTCTTCCTTCGTTTAAGAAAAAGGGCGAGCACCATCAGGAGAGGTATACCCAGCAGCTTGTCAAGTTTGCGGTAAAGGGCTTTCCTGTCCATTCAATCAAGAAATATGTTTTGAAAATTTGCTCATAAATTGATAAATTAATAAATTCTTGGTTTATTTGATAGTGAATGAGTATCTGTCTTCCGTTAAGTTTGCTTTCCGGTAAACAAGTTTAAGAGTTTGTGTTTTTATAATTTATATTTATATATGTACGAAAAATTAATAAGCGAGTCGATAAAAGCCAAAAGTCTCTCGCATTCACCCTACTCGAAGTTCAGGGTCGGCGTTGCGCTCCTTACGAAGAATAACAAGATTTACCACGGCGCAAACGTGGAATGCTCTTCGTATTCCCTCACGATATGCGCCGAGCGCGTGGCTGCGGTCAAAGCGATCACGGACAAGCATAAAAAATTCAGGGCTGTCGCAATTGCTACAGACAGCGAAGAATTCGCTTTTCCGTGCGGGGCCTGCAGGCAGTTCCTGTCCGAGTTTTCAGAAAACATGGACGTGATTCTCGTAAAATCGAAGACAAAATACCAGATATACAAGCTTCAAAATCTTTTTCCACATAAGTTTAAATTAAAATAGAAAGGAATTTCCCCGATGGACATGAATGAACATCTTCAGATAAGAACTTTCAAGAAAACGGGACATATTGAAGTAATATGCGGCAGCATGTTCTCGGGCAAGACCGAAGAGCTCATAAGACGCATTAGGCGCGCGGAAATAGCCAAGCAAAGGGTTAACGTATTCAAGCCGAAAATCGACAACAGGTACAGCGAGTTCTCGATCGTCTCGCACAGCGAGCAGTCGTTCCCTTCCGAGATGATTGAAAACGCAGAGGAAATTCTCGAAAAGAGTTTCGACACCGAGGTGATTGGCATCGACGAAGCGCAGTTCTTCGATAACAACCTCATTCAGGTCTGCCAGGCGCTTGCAGATTCGGGCAAAAGGGTTATAGTAGCAGGTCTTGATCAGGATTACAAAGCGATTCCATTCGAGCCGATGCCGCAGCTGCTCGCTGTGGCGGAATACATAACAAAAACGCTTGCTGTCTGCGTAATTTGCGGCGCGCCCGCTAACAGGACACAGAGAGTAACAAAAAGCGCCGACAGGGTTCTCGTCGGTGCGGAAAATCATTACGAAGCAAGATGCAGGCTTCATCACTTTGTTCAGGAATAATAAAACCAATTAAAATGAATAGAATAATTTTCTTCCTTCTGCTGGCAACGGCAGTCACTTTTTCATCATGCAAAAAAACGGGCGATACCGATGGTACAAAACAGGATAACTCCAAAATGAAAGTCGGTCTAGTCTTCGACGTCGGCGGCAGAGGCGACAAGTCGTTCAACGACGCCGCATACAAAGGCCTCGAAAGGGCGAAAAAAGATTTCGGCATAGATTTCGAAGTTATCGATCCGGGCGACGGCGCGGACCGCGAATCGGCTCTTCGTAAACTCGCGAGCAGGCCCGACATCAGCCTGATTTTCGGAGTCGGCTTCATATTCACCGAAGATATTACCAGAATGGCGCAGGATTTCCCCGGAAAGAAATTCGGTTGCGTGGATTATACAGTTAATCCGGCAAACAAGATTCCCGATAACCTTGTCGCGCTTGAATTCAAGGAAGAAGAAGGTTCATTTCTCGTAGGAGCTCTTGCCTGCCTCACTTCCAAAACGAAGAAACTCGGTTTCGTCGGAGGAATGGAATCAGCTCTTATACGCAAGTTCGAAAAAGGATTCACGCAGGGAGCGAAATACATCGACCCCGATTGCAAGATATTCGTTTCATACGTAAGCGTAACCGGCGACGGTTTTAAAAATCCGGGCAAAGCCGAAGAAATAGCCATCAGCCAGTATTCGAACGGCGCAGATATTATTTATCATGCTTCAGGACTTTCAGGAATAGGAGTATTCAAGGCGGCAAAGGAAAACAAGAAATTCGCTATCGGCGTTGATCTCGACCAGTATTCAGAGGCCCCCGGTTTCGTTCTGACCAGCATGGTTAAAGTGGTTGACGAAATTATTTATTCGACAATACTGGATATGAAGAACAACTCCTTCAAGGGCGGCGTTAAATCGCTCGGGCTGAAAGAAAACGGAGTAGGATACGTTTACGACGACAACAACAAGAACCTTATCGACCCTAAGGTAAGGGAAAAAGTCGAGGAAGTTAAAAAGAAAATTATAAACGGCGAAATAAAAGTATCGGCTGAATAGTTACTGTATAGTAACCCTTATATTCAGGCCGCCTTCATTTGAAGTTCTCGGAGCCGAGTTCGCGTTACCCGCGGTCGGCTCTGTTTTTATATACTTGTAGAACAACTGCATCTGCACCTTCGAGCTTAACGAATATGATATCGACGGATTGAACGTAGTAACCGTCGAACCGTTGCCGGGCACCTTCTCCGGTGTCGAGAAACCTGTTGTAAATTTATAATCCGTCGGTTCATTTACGTTCTTGGAAATTGTGAGCGAGAACGTAATATCGTTCTTCAGCGAAAGTCCGAACAGAGGTATATCGAACCCTGCTTTTGCATAATTGGCGTTTATGCTCCAGTCGCTTGTCTTTGTTACCTGTATCAGGTTGCTTGTCGGAGTAAGGTTGTTGCTCGTCGAGCTGTTTATCCTGATGCTTGCTGTAAGACTGCCGCCCATAAGCTGTTTGAAAGTAATGTTCAGGCCGATAAGCGGATTAAAGGACTGCGTTACAGTCTGCCTCTGTATAACCTCCGCGCCCGAAGCCGCGTCGACGAACGACGCTTCGTTATATTCAGATGTAAATGAATTTTCGAGGCTGACGTTCGTAGCGAATTCCTCGAACAGCGGGAATCTCTCAAGCCCGGTAATATTCAGGTTCCAGTTCGGGAACGGCATTGAAGCGATGCTGCTCTTGAACGATGAAGTGATGTTCTGCGCGTTCGTAGTCGGGTCTAAAGAGCTTTCGAATGAGAATTTTTCAACACTGCCGGCAAAGAACATGCTGTAACCGTTTGTCTTGCTGCTGCTAAGGTTTCCGATATTCTGAATCGTTCCGTCCGGCGCAGTCGTAAACGAATTCGTGTTGTTGAATCCCCAAAGTTTCTTAAACGTTAAGCTCATTCTTATTGACTGCGGAAGAATGGGCGATACCGTCGTGTTAACGGTTATATTATTAGAAAGATTGTACGCGTCAGTAAGGTTGAAACCGCCGATTCTCTTACCCGGGTCGCGGTTGAAACCGAGCTGGTACATTCTCGAAGGACCCTGATCCGGGTTTGATGTAAGGTTGACCCAGAAGTTCGTGAATCCGGGTTTACCGAGAACGCCCTGATTGGTAACTCCGTTCGTCTGGTTGAAATTAACAGTCAGCTGTTCGGGAATGAAGGTCGCGAGTATTTTAACAAGGTCTTTTAATCCCGGCTTGTCGTCGTCGACATTGCTCGCCGCGCCGTTTCTTATCAGATTTCTTAAACCGCTCGTGTTTTTCTGAATGCCGAAAATACCGAGGATTTCCGTTAGCTTTACAGTCGCGCCCGTTGTCACTGTGTTTGAGAAGCCCACGTTGCTGCCGACGTTGATATTTGATATAGGGTTCGCCCATGCATACGAAACATTGTACGCAAGGTTAGCGTCCAGGAATTTATTTACTATCGGAATATTGAACTTCGGATTGAAAGTCGCTGACTGCTGGAAATCGAGGTCGCGTCCGAAATTAATAAGCCCCTGATTGAAGAATATGTCTTTAAGTATTTCACTGTTCGCGCGCTGCAAAGGAACTGAATCTCTCGTCGTTTCCATCTGCGTAAGGTCGCTTCCTATTCTAAGGCTGTACGAGCCGGTGAGGTCGACTATCCAGTTTTCAATGAACTTCCAGTTGAAGCCGAATCCCCTGTTCGCCCTGAAAGATCTGCTGGTCGGGTCGTCGAATGTATAAAGTCTCTGCCTCGATTCCGTTCTCGTCCTCGTGAAGTCTACGTTAGCGTTGAAGTTCGTGCTGTATGCGGGAACCAGCGCTATGAACGGGAAGAATGCGTATAGTTTCGCATCCTTATACTGGTCACCGAGATCAACAATCTTGCCGATATTGAGATGAAGAATGTCAGTCAGCCTGAAATCGGTCGTGTAAGCAAGGTTACCCGTTACGTTGAAATCAGTTTTTCTTTCGTATGTGATGTCCCTCTGTGAACCGTAAGAGCCGTTGAAATTGAAGGAGAACGCGTTCAGCACCGTCCTGACCAGATAATTGTTGCCCGGGAATTTGAAGCTCATTCCGGTAATTGAAATATCGTTTCTAATACCGAGCGACTGAGCCGACTTGATGAAATCGTCCCTTTCTTTCGCCGCCATCGTTTCATCGTTTGTTCTTAACAGCGCCTGTTTGTACTTTTCCTGCGCGGCTTTTTCCATTTCAATGTCCGTACCTGGATAATACTTCGGATTGATGATATTCTCAGTGTGCCTGAACGATACCGGCAGATTCAGAAAATCTTTCCATTCCGGCGAGAAGAAAGACGCAAGAGCGTTGTTAATCAGTTTATGAGCGTTCAGCGTAATACCGAGGTCCCAGTTCTGGCCCGTGTTACGTGAGCCGGCCCGCCCGTCGAGTGCGTGGAAGTTCGGATCCACTTTCGAATAATTAAATCCTATAGTGCCGAAGTCGGCTATCTTCAGACTTGTGTTGACGTTATATGCATATCCGTTGTCATCGTTCACTTTCAGAACGCGTATTTCATTGAACCACACGCTGCCCGAAACAGTAGAGTTCAGGCCTGTGCGGTTTTTTTCAACACCGACGACAAACTCTTTTATAGATGTCAGAGCCGGAGTGCCGCGGACCCTGTAATAAGAGCCCGGCGGTCCGTTTGGAACCGGCATATCGATAATCTGATTGGAGGAATCCCTTGATATTTTCAGCGTCGTAAGGTCTGCGAATGTGATGCTGACTTCGTTTGCGCTGTTCCATGGCTGGCCGGGACGAATGTCCGGATGTATCGGAGCCCTGTATTCGTAATAATTTGTTGAGTCGGAACCGAAGCGGACTATCATAGTCGCGTCGTAAATATTTTCATTGGTATAATTGAACGTCGGATCTCCGTTTACAAAAAGCTTTATAACCTTATAGTTGAACAGGTCAAGCGTCTGCGACCTATAATCTTTGATGGCAAGTTTCTGCTGGCCAATCGTAAGGTTATTTACAGAAAGCGAAAGAGACTGTTCGTTTGATTTCGTGTTTACGCCGTTAGTGTTTCTCACTGTCTGTCTAAGAACATCACCAGCTACGGGGCTCATGTAGATCTGCGAGTTCTCTTCGATGCTGACGACTGAAATATTGTATGTCGTATCAACCTTGTTGGGCTTGAACCACTGATTGCCGACGAGGTTGAAATCCACCAACGACAATTTTATTTTTCCGTTTGCGCCTTTAATCCAGACTCTTATGTACTTCACGTTCGAGAACGTCGCTTCGTGGAAATTCTTCTGATATACCGAAAGCGGAATCCTGTACTGGAACCATCCGCTTCCTGTCGCGCCTTTTCCCGTAATAAACTTGTTATTTGTTGTATCAAGGCTTACAGTATATTCATAGTACTTGTTAATGGGGCTCATCTGTCCTCCCCTGTGCAGGTCTTCGCTGTCAGGCCGCTTACCGACATCGAGAGTTCTGTTGTTCTCCGTTCCGTTGATTGTCGTAAAATCTATGTTACCTCCGGAAGTATTCAGGTTATTATCCATTCCGGGGTCCGTGCTGTTATATTTCGACTGATATTCCGCCATCGAATAACTCGTGCCGTTCTTTGCGTTGAATTTAACCAGTTCCTGGTCATCAGTAAGATAGTCAAGCCCCTTGTCTTCAACATCCTGGAGAATTCCGTTGCCGAGCGAGTCTTCAGTATCCGTCACGCCGTTCGGTATGGCGTCTTCTGATATCATTCCGAGATCGATGTGCAGCTTCGCGTTCCCTAAAAGCATCTGATCGAGGTTATCGACGCGCATGTTGAATTCTATGTAATTTATGTTCTCGCTGACAAGGTCGTTTGAAGTAGTGTTCAGGTATTTCATGATTCCGTTCCAGTTTTTCGCAACGTTGACGGAATCATAACCGAACTGATTATAGTTGTATGTGCCTCTGTGTATCGGGTCGAAATATATATCGAAAGGAGTCATAAGGTCCTGACCCGCCTGCACGTCTCTCAACGGGTAAACGTCCTTGACTCTCACCGAATTCGGGAAATTGTACCATGACATCTTGCACCTGTTGTCCTGGCTTAGCGTCGAATCCGTGTTGTTGATAATCGTATCAATAGGAAGCGACGACATCGACCATGAAGCGTAACTTGTTCCAAGCGATATTATCTTCTTCGCGCCTTCCATGTCGTCGATGTATGCAATAGCTTCGCCGTTATCCTGCGGTATCATGCTCTTCTTTGTGTTCGGGTCCGGGGTAAGATAAGCTACCTCGCCCTTGAACGACAGAACAGATTCTTCTTTCGTGTTGAATCCCGGAAGGAAATTCACAAGCTTTGTAAGGAAATTCGGCTTCACTTCCGTAGTGAAGTCGAGACCGAACATCGAGTTGTTCGTAGGCTCCTCGCCTATCCTGACCTTGTCGTTAAGAGTTTCCTGTCTTAAATTCACGAACGTAAAGCCGAGATTTGTCTTTTCGGTCATCTTGTAATCGCCGCGCAGACCTATAAAGGTCTTTGACGCGAGCGAGAACAGATCGTTCGACTCGTAAGTGATTCTTAAATCCTTGGCAGTAAGAGCCGTAGCGTTTCTGATTGTAACGACGCCGGTAAGGTAATCGACGGAGTAGTCGACGTTTTCCTGAAGAGGCGTCTGACCGATGAAGACCTTCACGCTTCCCTGAACAACGTTGAGACCTACGTTGAATGTATTCGTAAGGCCAGATTCCCCTTTCGCGCTTCCTTTTAGGAAGAAGAATGACGCTTTCGGAGATGTCTGCGTATAATTCTTTGTCTGCTGGTATATTTCAAAAAACTGGTATGTTGTATCGGCGCCCGCGTCCTTGATTTCCTGATAGAAGGGCTGAAGCGTAGGGAATATAATGTCGCCCGTTTCCTTGTTGATCGTCTTGCCGGGCCTGAAGTCGAACTTGTTGTCGGGCGGAGGACTTAACGTACCCGAAGTGTAGCGGTCAAGTTTAACTATCTGAATAATCGGTTTCGTCGAACCGGGCATATACGAAGACGGCGTGTTGTTGTTCATGTAAACAACGTCAAGATTAAATCCGTCTTCAAGAACTTTAGATACGGGAAGCCTGTAAATATTCTTCATCTTCAGCTGCCATGCCCTTGGAGCGACAGTAGGATTCTCAACGTCCGCTTTGATCAGCTTCAGAACGAGAGTATCCGTCGGCAGAGACGTTGTTGAAGTGGTGCCGTAAACTTTCGAAGTATCGTTGAACAGCTTGTAAGCGACCGCTACGTGAAGGTTCTGCGCGCTAACTTTCAGGCTCACGAATCCCGCGTACTGGTCGACGAAAAACTCGTCAGCTTCAAGTTTCCTGTAATAACCGAAATACCTTTCGCCCTGAACCGACGTTGTATTATGGACTATCGTATCCGCGTACTTGCCGCCGGGAGGTCTTTGCGGCAGGTACAACTGCCCGACGCAAAGTCTTTTGTTTGGATATGTATTGTCGCACTGCACCCAGGCTTCAAAATAACCGTTCATCGTGTTTATCCTGTGCTCGTGTACGTACTGCGTTTCAATAAAACCGCCTCCGAGCGAATCGTTGTATACATCGAGGAACGACTGCTTGTATAATGAATCAATAAAATAATGGCTGTCCGAATAGTCCCATGCGTTAATCTGGAAATTCTGGTCCTGTACGCCGCCTGAATATGTTTTTTCTTCCTGCTTACTCTTTTTCTGCGATACGACCGTAGATAATGTAAGCGGTCCGAGTTTGAAATCGCCTTTTATACCGAACAGAGCCTGTGTCGACTGAATCAGCGCAGATTTAGTATCGAGAGAAACGTTACCCGCTTCAATCTTCTGTATTACTTCGTCCGCGTAACCCGTATAACGCAGTTTCAGCTGGTTTTCGAAATCGAACACGCGCTGCGTGTTCCAGTCGGCGTCAATCGTAAGTTTATCTCCGATAGAACCTTTTGCAGTAACCTGCACTTCCTGTTTGAAATTGATATTATTCTGGTTGTTGGAAAGGAAGTTAACCGTGGATTCATCGCTCTTCACGTTCTGGAATGAAGCTGTAATATCGATTGTACCGTTAATTCTGAGATTGAATGTAGGCGGACCGAAGATCGTCTCCGTCTTGAACGGCAGCGGAATAGTGATATCTGTGAATTTCTCGAACAGCCTCGTAAGGTCGTCTGTCGTAGTGCCCTTGAATTTTTCCGAAAACAGGTCATAATACACCCTTTCTTCATTCTTCCTTTCGAGCGTTTTCATATAGTCCGCGAATTCCATAATCAATGGCGCTTTAATATCTTCGCCGTTGAATGTTTCCCTTATGACAACCTGGTTTTTATCGTTGAATGTTACCTGTCTCTCGATTTTTGAAGAATTTTCAAGAAGCAGAGGATGAGTTTTTTCTTTTAATTTCGTGCCGTATGAATAAACAGGCTTGTACTGGAAGTATTTGACTCTGGACAAAGAATCGACCGGAGCGTAATAAGAAGAATCATACGAAATACCGAGCGAATCGGCAAGCTTCTTGCGGAGCGAGTCGCTCATTTCGTACCTGAAATTCGTATAAGGCCCTAAATCTCTCCTGCCTTGCGAAAAACTAACATTGCTTATCGTTAATAGAATTACTATTATTGCCGATAAGAAAATTAAATTTTTCCTGTGCGGGAACCTGTTAAACCTGTTTTTTGTATTTACTAAATTAAAAACCAAAGATTTTTTTGATAAACGGAAAAAAACTGTCGATAATCATCCTTTTTTAATTTATAATAAATTTTTATTAAAATTTAAACAGATCATAAAGCCTATTCGAATTTCTACAGAAGTTATCATTATTCAATAATAATTAGTAAAATAAACATATTCAATGATTATTAGACGGGAAAATTTTTCTTTTTTCGGAGTATCTTTTTGGATTCTTTTTTTCATTTATTCCGTTACATTTGCGCAATTTGAGTCCCACCCCTCGGAAGACTGGTTCACGATCGAAACACAGCACTTTACCGTGACTTATCATACCGGAGCCGAAAGGACGGCGCAGACTATCGCGAAGATTGCCGAAGAAGTGTATGGTCCCATAACAGACCTCTATGACTACCAGCCGAAGGACAAGGTAAATTTTGTAGTAAACGACCTTTCCGACATAGCCAACGGCGCAACCGACTATTTCGGGAATAGAATAGAAATATTCGCATCGGCGCTCGATTTCGAACTCCGAGGCACTCATAACTGGCTTAGAAACGTGATTACTCACGAATTCACGCATATGATACAGATTCAGGCATCGCTGAAAATCACAAAGAACGTTCCGGCGGTTTACCTTCAGTGGATAAATTATGAAAAGGAAAAAAGACCGGATGTATTGTACGGTTATCCGAATGTAATTGTGTCATACCCCGTTTCGGGAGTAGGAGTCCCCGCCTGGTTCGCGGAAGGCGTAGCGCAGTACCAGCGCCAGCAGATGGGTTACGATTTCTGGGACGCTAACAGAGACATGATTCTGCGCAGTTACGTGCTCGACGACAATATGCTCACATGGAACGAGATGGGACAGTTCTCCTCCATAACGAGCCTGAAAGCCGAATCGATATATAATTCAGGTTTTAATCTGACAAGATACATAGCGCGGAAATACGGTGAGGATAAATTAAGAAGCATTACAAAAAGTCTCGGCGACCTTACGAATTTCAGCATCGACAAAGCGTTCAGGAAGAACCTCGGAAAAGACGGCAAGGAAATTTATAATGAATGGAAAGATTACTTAAGAAAAGATTACGGAGAGAGACTTGCCAACGTTAAGAATAACGTAATAGACGGCGAGCTTATAACAAAATCGGGTTTCGCAAACTACTATCCGAAATTCTCGCCCGACGGGAAGAAAATAGCTTACTTATCCAACGGCGATTTCGATTACGGCATGACATCATTATGCGTTTACGACATTGCATCGAAAAAAGAAGAAGTAATAGCGGTACCCGTTTCATATAATTTCTCCTGGTCGCCCGACGGGAAGAAGCTTCTTTACTCAAAAAGAAATTCACCCCCGAGCATAGAGGAAACGGTTATTTACGATATATATGAATACGACGTCGCGTCGAAGAAAGAAAGAAGACTATCGGAAAAATTAAGAGGATTCTCTCCTGTCTACTCGCACGACGGTTCCAGAATTGCTTATCTTTCAGGAAGCGACGGGACGCTTAATCTTTTCATAGCCGACAAGGACCTGGCGGGTAAAACAAAAATCACAAGTTTCAAGAGCGGCGAGCAGGTTTACAATCCTGTCTTCTCGCCCGACGGCAAAATCGTACTCATTGATTTTTCATTCAAAGATACAAGAAAGATTGCGAAGATCGACCTTGAAGCAAGCACGATGGAATTCATACTCGAGAAAGAAGGATACGACAACCGCAACCCTGTTTTCTCGAAAGACGGAACAAAGATTTATTACGCATCGAACGAGACAGGCATTTTCAATATTTACTCATACGACCTTAACACAAAAGACATTAAGCAGCTGACGAACGTGCTCGGCGGCGCATTCATGCCCGACGTGGACGACAGCGGAAATCTTGTTTACTCGACTTATAAATCCACGGGATTCAAAATATGCAGGATAAACGGATTCACGGAACACAAACCGTCCGACCTCGGCGCGTACAATCCGCCCGAAAGACTGGTTTCAAGATATACAGTATCCGATACGGTCAACACAGAGAACGAAAAGTATAACTGGAATTACCTTAGAAGTTTCGACGACGAAGATATCGCCAATAAAGAAGCGAAACCATACAACAGCATATTCAACCAGCTTTCCGTATTCCCTCTTTTGAGATTCGACAATTATTCAAAGAGCAACGATTTTCTTGACGGAATAAAACCTGGAGTTTATCTTTTTTCAGATGAGCTCATGACGCGTTTCTCTATATTCGGCGGATTCGCGATCAACAGGAAGGCCGAGCGCGACATATTCCTTCAGTTCACTTATGATTACGGAATGCCTTTCGGAAGGAAATATTTCGCGGAGAAACTTAACTTCGAACCGAAGTTCACGCTGGCGGGATACAACGTAACGAGAAAAACAACCGCGGACCTTTATGCTGGAATAGACACACTGCCGGTTGACGTTACTTATAATCTTCTCGAGTTCGAACTCGCTATGGATTTCAAACTGATAAACTACAACCATAATTTCAGGGCAGGACTCGGAATTTCAAAATACCAGTCGAGCCTCGGGGATTTTCTTATTCCTTCGAGTCATCAGTACATTAAGGGAACGACGCAGGATTATTTCAAAGCGACAAGACTCACGCTTGAATACACGTACGACATGACGCTCCCGTCAAAGAACTCCGACATTAACTCCGTAGGCAGGAAAGTCGATATTAAATATGAATATGAGGCAAGCAAGATTAATCCCGAATACACGGTTGACGACAACGGCAACGTTCAGACGATATACCTGAACAACAATCTTCACAAAATTGACGCGAACTGGACCGAAGGCATAATGCCGGTGAAAGACCATTCGCTCACGCTAAAGTTAAGAGCCGCGGCTATACTCGGAAAATCGGTCGACAGTTTTTACGACTTTTACGCGGGCGGTTTAATCGGAATGCGGGGTTATCCATATTTCGCACTCGGCGGCGGACGTCTTGCAACCGCGAAACTCGAGTACAGATTCCCGCTTGTACAGAAAATCGACACGAGAATATCGCCGTTATACTTCGACAAACTTTATTTATCAGTATTCGGAGATATCGGCAACGCATGGTACGGGAACAGAACGACGATCGGCGAATTCAGGAAGGACATCGGAGCGGAATTAAGGCTTCAGGCATTTTCGTCGTACGTATTCCCGACGAGTTTCTTCGTAAGCGCGGCATACGGACTTGATTCATTCACGAAAAGATTCATCGGCAAGAACGTAACCTACGGCAAGGAACTCGTGTTCTACGCCGGAGTGCTGTTCGGATTTGATTTGTAATTTTTTCTAATAAAGATTTTTGATAGAGCCGGTGTAAGCCGGCTTTTTCATTTTAGAGAAGAAGTTAACTCTTGCTCTAATTGCTAAATGTTAAATGTTAATTGCTAATTGATAAGAATCAGATGAAGTTCATTGCGTCGATTTCGAAGGTTATGCGGACGTCGCCTTTGTGCTCGACCGCGTTGCGGACGTGCCTTAACGCGTCTGTGAGAAGTTTGCCGGATACGTCAGTGGTTTTTGACGATTTGATTACCAGGTGATACCTGTAATAATCTTTCGCCTTCGATATCAACGGCTGTGAAGGCGGCAACACCTGAAGATACGCGTAGTATTTGTATTCTTTGAGTTTGTTGTAAATGTCCTTCGCTGTCAGTTCAGCGAGTTCCCGGTTCTTCGATTTTATTTCTATAAGTCCAATCCTGCTGTAGGGCGGATACATCCCCGCTTCCCTCGACCTTATCTCCGTTTCGTAAAATCCTTCGTAGTCGTGGTCGGCTACCTTATCGAAGAGTTTATATTCGGGATGGTTCGTCTGTATCACCACCTCCCCTTCCTTGTCGCTGCGCCCGCTCCTGCCAGAGACTTGCGTCAGCAGCTGGAAGGTTCTTTCGGTCGCCCTGAAATCGGGAAGCAGCATTCCGATGTCGGCGTTTATCACACCGACGAGCGTTACGTTCGGGAAATCGAGACCTTTCGATATTATCTGCGTGCCGACAAGTATGTCCGTGTGCCCTTTGTAAAAATCGCTTAGAACTTTCTGGTATTTGTATTTCGAAACCATCGTATCGGAGTCCATTCTTTCAATCCGCGCGTCAGGAAAGAGCCCTGTCAGGAATTCCTCGACCTTCTCAGTCCCCGCTCCGCTTTCAACAAGTCGCTCCGACGAGCACTGCGTGCACTTCGCCATCACTTTTTTGGTGAATCCGCAGAGATGGCATTTCAGAAGATTTATTTTCTTGTGGTACGTCAGCGATACGCTGCACCTGTCGCATATTTCCACGTGCCCGCAGGTGAGGCATTCGATGTAGGAATGATAGCCGCGCCTGTTCTGAAGAAGTATAACGCTTTCCTTACTTTCAAGCCGCCTGTTTACGGCGTATGCAAGTTCTTTCGAAAAATATTTTATGCGGAGTTTCTCAATCTCTTCGGATATCTCGAACCCGTCCGATTCGCTGCGCTTCTTCATATCGACAATTTTCACGAACGGCATAGTTGATTCGGTCGCGCGCCTGGTGAGTTTCAGAAGTTCGTATTTCCCGTTCAGGGAATTGTAGTAACTCTCAACCGACGGCGTAGCCGAGCCCAGCACAACGACAGCGTCGTTAAGTTTCGCCCGTATCACAGCCATGTCGCGTGCATTGTACCTCGGCGAGGTTTCCTGCTTGTATGAACCTTCGTGCTCTTCATCGACGATTATCAGTCCGGGATTCCGCAGCGGAGCGAACAATGCCGAACGCGGACCGATTACAATCCTGTATTTTCCGTTCTGTATTCCATTGTAAGTATCGAGCCGTTCGCCTTCGGAAAGTTTGCTGTGAATGACGCCGACTTTTTCGCCGAACCTGTTCTTGAACCGCTTTATCAGTTGCGGTGTCAGCGATATTTCAGGAACGAGAACTATGCCCGTCTTTCCGCCTGAAATAACTTTCTCCAGCGCGCGTATGTAAACTTCTGTCTTACCGCTTCCCGTAACGCCGTGAAGAAGAAACGATTTGAAGTTACCCGATTCGGTGCTCTCCGTAATTTTCTTAAGGCATATTTCCTGTTCGTCGTTCAGAACTATATTCTTTTCGCCTTCATCGAACATTTCGGTATGTCCGCGTTCTTTTTTCAGGTCGATTATCTTGAGAAGGCCTTTTTTATAAAGCGAGTTAACTGTCGAAGAGGAAATTTTATGCCTCTTCTCGAGTTCTGCGATCTCAATCTTCTCGTCTTCGACAAGCAGTTCTATAAGTTCAACCTGTTTCGCCGCCTTGATTCCGTGAGCTGCAAGAGCTTCTTCGGCTGTTTTCTCATTGAAATTCCTTACCGCGCATTTAACCGTGAGTTCTTTTGTCGCCTGGCTGTAGTGCTTTTCTTTAATTAGAATTTCCTTTGAAGAAAGGTATTCGACGTAATAAGAAGTATTGAGATTCAGACGTTTGTCGATTTGTCTCTTAGAAAGATTTATACCCGGCGTTTTCG
>CAIKZJ010000200.1 GCA_903831845.1 uncultured Ignavibacteriota bacterium | reverse complement strand
GTTATCGTTCTCGGCACTTCGCACAGATATCCGCTTGTCGGCGCATGCCTCATTGATTACGACTACTACGCTTCGCCGCTGGGTAAGGTCAGACTTTCGGAAAAAGTGAGCGGCTTTCTCCAGGAAAAGGAAGTTGTATCCGTTCCGGCTGCGGATAAATCCGAACATTCAATAGAGATCGAAATACCTTTCCTGCAGAGAGTCCTTAAGGATTTTTCCATTATACCGGTCATTGTCGGCCGGGTCGACCCGGAAAAGTTTTCAAGAACTCTCGAAAAATATTCTGACGGTAAAACCGTTATCGTCGTGTCCGTTGACCTGAGCCACTTTCATTCCTACGATACGGCCGTTCGGCTTGATAATTACAGCATCTATTCAATCGTCAGTTTAAAAGACGAGAATATCCCGGAAGCCGAGATAGATTCGCCCCATGCGGTTTCATCAGTCATTAAACTTGCGAAAAGAAAGAAATGGAAAACAAAACTTCTCGATTATAAAAACTCGGGCGACGTTATTCACGACAGGTCGTCGGTAGTCGGATATTCGTCTATAATATTTTATGAGTGATATGGAAAACTATTTTTCGGAAGAGGACAGGAACATCATGACCGCTCTCGCAAAAGACGCGGTCGAAAGATATGTTAAATCGGGAAAGAGAGCGTCCCTGTCGGATGTGCCGGCATCTCTTATGAAAAAACTTGCCTGCTTCGTTACACTGAATTACGGCGGCGACCTTCGCGGATGCATAGGGACACTCGAACCCGTCGGCACGCTTTATGAAAGCATCGTGGATAACGCTATTGCTGCCGCTTCCCGCGATTTCAGGTTCTCGCCCGTTACTGTGCCTGAACTTTCGGGCATTACTTATGAAGTATCGGTTCTCTCCGAACCCGAACCTTATACCCCTTCTTCCGCCGGTGAGCTGCTCGGCTTCATTAAAGATAAAGGTCTTATTTTAAGAAAGGATTTCAGAAGCGCGGTATACCTTCCGCAGGTCTGGGAACACTTCGCCAAAAGCGAGGACTTTCTGTCCAGCCTGTGCAGGAAAGCCGGAATGTCTTCAGGCGAATGGAAAGACTTCAGGAATATGAATTTTTTTGTTTTTAATCTTTTGCATTAATTTCGTAATTTATCTCATGGCAAAATTTATTGAAAATCCTTCCATTATAAAAGCGGCAGGTAACAAGGAAAAAATAATTAAAGAGTTTGTCGGCGCAGTTAATACAGGCGACCGGAACGTCAGCATCGCTCAGATGCACAGCCCGCAGGGCTGGGTCGAACCGGGACAGACCCCCGAATTCGACGAGTTCACTCTCGTTATCGAAGGCTGTCTTCACGTAAAGACAAAAGATTCGGAATATGACGTGAAAGCGGGGCAGTGCATTGTCATCAGTAAGAACGAATGGGTGCAGTACAGCTCGCCCGGCTCGGATGCTAAGTACGTCTCCGTTTGTCTGCCGGCTTTTTCGCCGGATACCGTTCACAGGGATTGAAATTCAAAAACAAAAATTAAAATATAAATCATGAAAAAAATTATTTTTCTGGGCATCGCGTTGTTTCTTTTTATTTCCGTGACTGCGTATTCGCAGGATCAGATTTCTTCCAAAGACGCGAAAGACTACATCGGCAAAACCGTGCAGGTCAAAGGTGTCGTTTCCGGCGTCTTCACTTCGCAGAAAGGAAATACTTTCATTAACTTCGACGAGAAGTCGCCTAACCAGACTTTCACCGCCGCAATTTTCAGCGATGCAAGCGTCGATTATTCAAAGATAAAAGAAGGCTGCATCCTTACCGTTTACGGCGAGATAAAAGAATATAAAGGTAAACCGGAGATCGTTATCACTACGAACGAACAGATTATAAGCATAGAGCAAAAACAGCAATAAAATCTTTTCGTATTCTTGTCATCCATGTATGATACGTTTTGTCATCCCCGCATACTCTTAGCGGGGATCAAAAACAAATATGTTTATTGGCATAAATACATATCCGTATGTAGTAAGCCTTCTTAGCTGTATTGTTCTTGATCCCCGATTTAAAGAGCGAGCCGCTACGCGGGTTCGCGGGAATGACAAGCAAAATGATTGCAAAAACTGCAGGTGTAACCCACTGTTTTTACAAGTTGTCCAAACAGGAGTTTTTTATCCCGTTTGATTTTTAAAGATATTTTTCCCATATTTGTATCAGTGAAAAAGGCTTTCAGAAAATATTGCACCTTTAAAGCGGCCGCGGTAATGCTGCTGCTGGTTTCTTTTAACCTCGTTACTTTCGGTAACGAGATCAACGACTGCCTCTGCAAGAAAAAGGTAGAAAAGAAATCCTGCTGCACAAAAAAAGTTGAAACCGGATGCTCCGATAAAAAGGATTCCGGTAAATCCTGCTGCAAAAAGGACGGAAAAAAAGAATGCCCGTCCTGCAAGATGGATAATTTCAACGGCGATAACCGCAACGAAGGCACCGTGTCACAGAACAATACTTCGAAGACCGAAATTAAGCCGGTATTCTCTGAATCGCTTTCTGACGGCAATTCAACGCAAACATCTAAATACTTCATATTAAAGAAATCACCCCCGGGGGTGCGCTCTAAACTCTTTCTCGATATTTCCACTCTGATCATTTAGCAGGGATAAGTACGCCCTGTTTCAAAAACTTTTAATTTTTTATAATGAAAAAAATACAATTGTTTTTGCTGCTTGTATTTTTTGCAAGTCAGTTAAATGCTCAGATAAGCTCGGAAAATAAAACCCTTAACGGTGTCGTATACGGCTCGGGCTCAAAGGACAAGGAAGCCCTCGAAGGCGCTGTTATCAGGTGGATTAATACTAAAAAAGGAACCGTCACAGACGATAAAGGCAAATTCACGATTTCATCAGAAGGTATCTCCGATAAAAGAATTATTGTTTTCTATGTCGGATACAACAAGGATACCGTCAACGTTGATGGAAAAGATTTTGTCGAGGTGATGCTTAAAGGCTCGTTCACAACCCAGCAGATTGTTGTTGAAGGGGAAGTTAAATCGTCCTTCATCGATAACTCTGAAAAGAAAACGGAAGTTATCACGCAGACAGAACTTAAAAAGGATGCCTGCTGCGACCTTTCAGGATGCTTCGGCAAGAACGCTTCCGTCGACGTCGCGGTTACGGATATTCTTACCAATACAAAGGAGCTCAAGGTTCTCGGACTCGAAGGCTCCTATACTCAGGTGCTAGTCGATAATATGCCTATAATGTCCGGACTTGTCACAAAGTTCGGCGTTACAAGCCTGCCGGGCACGCTCATTAACAAGATCATGATCTCCAAAGGCTCTAACTCCGTCATGCAGGGGTACGAATCTATAAGCGGTATAATGAACGTGCTGCTTAAGGATTATTCAACTTCCGACAGGTTCCTGCTTAACGGATTCATGAACAGCATACTCGAAAAACAGGTGAACCTCAACGGAACCGCGAAGATGAAAGACTGGTCCACCCTTGCTTCGTTCCAGACTGTTCAGGAGCCGCGCCGCGTCGACAGAAACAACGATTCGTTCCTCGATGCCCCGCTCACGACCAGATATATGTTCTACAATAAATGGAAATACGGACTGAAGGAAGACGACAAGACTAATCTTACTTTTGCCGTTAAATACCTTGATGAAAAAAGAATAGGCGGCCAGACAAATTTCAATTATGACAAGGACCTTGGAAGCAATACAGTATACGGCCAGACCGTCAACCTTCAGAACGGAGATCTGTACGCAAGATGGGGACAGAAAATCGGCAAGGAAACACAGATGAAGATCTTTGCTTCAGGCTCGTTCTTCAACCAGGAATCATACTACGGCATCACGAAATATAACGCCAAACAGCGGGACGGATATTTCAACGCGCTCTATGAATTCCCTGTTTTCGATAAAAGCTATCTTAGATTCGGAACATCTTACAAATATCAGAAGATTGACGAGGATATAAAATTCCTCCAGCCGACTGATAAAACTTATGCAGGCAGTTATGAAAAATTCGAATCGATTCCGGGCGTGTTCTCGGAAGCTTCATTTGAATTCCCGAATCTTAACACCGCCGTAATTGCGGGACTCAGACTCGATTTCCATAACAAGTATAATACCATCACGACTCCGAGACTGCTTATAAGACACCAGCTGACGAAGGAAACGGTTATCCGCGCTTCCGTAGGGACGGGATTCAGAACCGTCAACCTCTTCAGCGAAAATGCAAACATGCTCGCAAGCGGAAGAAACATGATTATTCCCGAAGAACTAAGACCGGAAAAAATGGTTAACTACGGCGTTGACGTGCTTCAGTACATCACTCTGGGGCAGATTTCCGGAAACATTAACTTCGATTTCTACAGAACAGAGTTCAGCAATAAGGTTGTTCAGAATTATTCAATGAATCCGATGGCCGTCACTTTCATTAACCATGACGACGCGGCCTCGAATGTGTTTCAGATTGAATCGAATCTTACTTTCTTCAATAACCTCGATTTCAAACTGGCTTATAAATATATCGACCAGTATCACTGGCATAAAGGCGTGAGAATGGACCAGGAATTCAACTCTAAACACAGAGTTCTTTCCTCGGTCTCTTACAGCCCTCGCGACAGAAACTGGAACATAAATTTCTCGGCGCAGTGGTTCGGCAAGCAGGTGCTCCCGACAACGAAGGATTATCCTGTCGAATTCCAGCGCCCGCCCGAATCTGACCCGTATGCGGTCGTTAACGGACAGTTCTCGAAAAATTTCAGGCATTTTGAGTTCTATGTGGGGGTGGAAAATCTGTTCGACTTTACGCAGACGAATCCGATTATCGACCCGCAGAACCCGTTCAGCAAGTACTTCGATACTTCGTATATCTGGGGTCCGACGAACGGAAGAACGTTCTATCTCGGTTTCAGAATGCTGTTTGACACTTTATAGATTTAAAATAATTTATTAACTTAATACACTTAAAAACAAGAAAGGAAAGTAAAAATGAAATTTAAAGTAATGGCGCTGGCCGCATTCGTGACGCTGTTTTTCATTACTGTTAATTTTGCCGGAGCGCAGGAAAGCGATTGCTGCAAGAACAAGAACAAAACTGAATCAGAGTGCAAATCGAAAGAACAGACAAAGGATTGCTCGACGAAGACGACAGGTAACAATACCGACTGCACGACAAAGACAGGAAATTCGTCCGGTATCGTTGACACCGCGAAGTTCTGCATAGTCACAGGCGAACCTCTCGGCGAAGAAGGTCCCCCCGTGTACTACAAGTACCTCGGCAAGGAATATGCTTTCTGCTGCGGCGGATGCGTTAAGAAATTCAAAGCCGAACCTCTGAACTATATCAAGGAAGAACTGAAATGCCCCGTAATGGGCGAACCGGCTAAGAAGGATATCTTCACAGTCGTCGACGGCGTTAAGTATTACTTCTGCTGCGAATCGTGCATAAAGAAATTCGAAAAAGATCCTCAGAAATATCTCGGTAAATATTAATTTTTTAAACGCGGAATCCCGTCTTCGGGATTCCGCGGATTTTTAAAAGAAATTTTATTGTCTGTTATTTGTTTTTGTATATATAAAAGGAAAATTGTTCAAACACGGTAAAATATCGCTTTCAATTCTGACAATGCTTCTGCTTTTGTCGAACATAAGTTTTGCATTCACGGTCGAAATATGCCAAATGAAAATGTCTTCCGTTTGCAAATGCGGAACAACGGACCGTTATTCCTCTGAAATGTCGGGCTCTGCTTCGGTTGATTCCAGACCGTGCTGCACGGAAGAAGTAAAAATTATTTCGAATCATGCAGAATTTGAAACGGTAAAAAATGTGATATCTGATTTTTCTTTTTCTTTCTATCCTCTTCAGAGTCCTGAAACAGTACTGAATCCGGTTTTCGATAATAAACAGTCCGGAATATTACTCATCTTT
>CAIKZJ010000199.1 GCA_903831845.1 uncultured Ignavibacteriota bacterium | reverse complement strand
TATATGATATTTGTGGAAATGCCGGGAGTCGAACCCGGGTCCGAAAAGAAGACCATCAAAACCTCTACATGCTTAGTTAGTTTTTAAATTTCGGATCTAAGGTCAAAAACAAACAAACCCTTATCACCTATCCCTCTTAATTTCGCATCAAGACAGAAGGAGAACCTTAATGCTATCCTGTCTTGCGACGTTGATCGGTTCCGGGCAGGAGACAGATTCCGTCAACGTAGTTGCTTTTAATTAAGCAGCTAAAGCGTAATTATTTTCTGCGTTTATTGTTTTCCAGCCGTTTTAAAGTGATGGACTGGGAACACTGCATGCAGTTTCAACCATCTTTACAATCCGTCGAAGCCGTTGCATTCCCTAAAAATTACTTTGTCTTTATGTTCGCCTGCTCCGTATTCAAAACAGGTTTTTCGGATATTTCGTTCTGCCCTTCAGATTTGTCCCTGTAAAGAATTCCGAGCGGTATTGCCACGCAATAGCCCAGTACAAGGAGTATCGGAGCGATAACTGTCGGCATGAATCCGTCCACGGAATTCTCCGACATGAAAATATAACCTACAATAATGAGAACTATACCTAATCCGATTATCATATAGTTCTTTTTGGTCAGAGAAAAATTAAATTTCTCAACCGATTGCTGTGATTTCTTTGTTTTTACCGCTTTTGCCATTATAATTTATATTTTTGATAATTCATCGTAATAATAAGCAATAGTGCTTATTCCCTTGTAAAAGTTGTCAAGGTCGAACTTTTCGTTCGGCGAATGTATGTTGTCATCAGGCAGACCGAAGCCCAGCAGTATCGCGTCCGCTCCGAGCTCTTCCTTGAACGTGTTCACTATCGGAATAGAACCGCCTTCCTTGAAATAGACAGGTTCAACCCCGAATGCATCTTTAAGGGCTTTCACCGCCGCTTTTATAGCAGGTGTATCGATTGCCGTAACTGACGGCTTGCCGCCATGAAGCGCGGTAACCTTTACCTTTACAGAGTCAGGTGCAATTTTACTAATATATTTTTCAAATAGCTGTGCAATTTTATCGGGATTCTGGTTCGGAACCAGTCTCATCGAAATCTTGGCGCCTGCTACTGAAGGAAGCACTGTTTTCGCTCCCTGCCCCTGATAACCGCCCCAAATGCCGTTGCAGTCGAGAGTAGGCCTTGCTGAAACCCTTTCAATAGTAGTATATCCCTTTTCGCCGAATAATCCGTTAACGTCAAGATCTTTCATGTACTTTTTCTCGTCGAAAGGCAGTCTCGCAAATTCTTCTCTTTCCTTTTTCGATAGATTCACAACATCGTCATAGAATCCGTCAATCGTTATCCGTCCGTCCTTGTCTTTAAGTTTCGTTATAATATTCGCCAGCGCGTTAATCGGGTTGTCGACGCCCCCGCCGTAAGTTCCTGAATGCAGGTCGCGGTTCGGGCCTGTAACGTCAATCTGCATATAGCATAATCCGCGAAGACCGAAACATATCGACGGAAGCCCCTTATCGTACATCGAAGTATCAGATATCACAACGTAATCAGACTTCAGAAGATCCTTGTTCTTCGAAATGAACTTGTCAAGATTGACGCTTCCGATTTCCTCTTCGCCTTCGAAAATAACCTTAATATTTATGGGCAGTCCTTTATTTATTTTGAGATGAGCCTCAAGACTCTTTACATGCATGAAAATCTGCCCTTTATCGTCGGCGGATCCTCTTGCGTATATATTACCGTCTTTCACGACAGGCGTAAAAGGCGGGTCAGTCCACAATTCGACCGGGTCTACGGGCTGTACGTCATAATGTCCGTATATAAGCGCTGTCGGCTTGTTTCCTGCCTTCAGGTAGTCCGCGTAAACGATAGGATGACCTTCGGTTTCAAAGATCTTCACGTTTTCCATGCCTATCCTTGTAAGCTCGGCGGAAAGCCATTCTGCAGCTTTTCTGACGTCGTTCTTGTGATCTTCTTCGTTGCTTATTGAAGGTATGCTGAGGAATTCCTTTAATTCCCCGAGAAACCTTTCCCTGTTTGATTCAATGTAATTATCTAATTCTTTCATGCTCTATAAAATTTATGCGATTATTATTATAATCGCATAAAATGTTTAAAAGTTTAATATTCTGATTTCAATTAATTCTGCAGATTCATCTTTGCTTTAAGAGCCTTTATCATTTCTATGGCTTCCTGATGATTCGGATCAATTTTAAGTATATCTTCGTATACTTTTATTGATTCTTCGTTCTTGTTGGCAAACCTGTACGCTCTCGCCAGGAATTCCCTTGCGAGAAGGTAATTCGGGTCGGCGTCTATCGCAGCCTGGAACATCGGCGCCGCGTCAAGATATTTCTTCATTGAATAATAGCAGAATCCTTTGAACAGATAAGGCAGCTTTCCTTTCATTCCGTTATCGATTGCCTTCTGGAACTTATCGAGCGCATTTTCGAATTTCTCCGCTTTGTACTGGGATTTGCCCCATTCGTAATATGTTATTACGTCCGTGCTGTCTTTTGCGACCGCCATCGCGTAATACTTATCGGCTTCGTCGAAGTTCTTAAGGCTCGTGTTCACTTTTGCGAGTTTCTGAAGATCTTCAAGTTCATAATCCTTGAGCGATACCTTCGCGAAATATTCAATCGCTTTGTTCAGGTTTTCAACTTTACCTGCTGTATCAAGGTCCGCCTTGTCTGTATAAATGTAAGCTATATAAAGATTTCCGGCTATCGATTTCGGGTCGCTCTTTATTACGTCCTGAAGCATCTTGAGAGCTTCGTTAAACTTTTCATTCCCCTGCTCGATCTGATTCTTGTCGATAAGTTCTACGCCCTGCGCATAAAGCGTCTTCGCGTAATATGAATTACCTTCCTGCGAACCCGGTCTTAACTGGCTGTATTTTGTGAAAGATTCGGCAGCTTCGGAATATCTTCCGCCGAAATAAAGTATCTTTCCCTTTCCGAAATAAGCGTCTGCATAGTTCGGATCCGTCTTTATCGCGTTATCGTATTCGGCAAGTGCGTCGTTGTACTTCTTCTGCCTGTAATAAGTGTCGCCGAGTCCAGTGTAGGCGTTCGGAAGCTTTTTCAGCGCGATTGCTTTCTTATAATAATCTATGGCGAGCTTGTAAGTGCCTCTTATTCTCCATGCGTCACCGAGAGCGATGTAAACTTTAGGATTATCCTTGCTGATTGTGGTCGCGCGGGTTAAAGGAATGATGGCGTCGTCAATCTTTCCCTGAACCGAAAAATTGTTCGCCTGCGCTATCATCGCGTTAATGTTATCCGGCTCGATCTTAAGGGCTCTCTTGAACTGCGAGTTGGCATCGTCGTATTTTTTCTGCTCGCTGTAAAGATTACCCAGCGTAAGCATAGCGTCTATGCCTTCGTCATCGTCCTTGAGTGCAAGTTTCAGATTCTCTTCAGCCTTCGCGAGCGAACCCGTGTTGTACAGAGCAAGTCCGTAATAATAATATGTTTCGTAATTCTGTTTAGTTTTAACGGCGTTGCCAAGGAAATTGACCGCTGATACATAATCTCCTCTGTTTATAGCGTCTTTACCTTTTTGCAGGTCATCCTGCGCCGAAGCGTTAAGGATGATCACAAACAATAAACAAACCACCGGAATTAAATTTCTCAATTTAAACATATGCGTAATTTTAAAATTATTCTAATTGTATGACCTTGACCGGCTGGCTTATAGGAACCATTCCCCTTTCAAGGAATACTTTCTGTCCGTCCTTGTTGCGCAGGAAGGATATCCATCCGGTTGCAAGCTGTATATCCAGTATTGATGTATATAAAATTATTTTTCTCGTATAAGGGTATTTCTTCGTGAACACGAGCCCCTGGTGAAGCTCGGCGAAGTCGTCCTGTTTCCCGTTAGGGTATATGCGGGATATCCTTACCGCCCTCACAGACGTGTCAAGGGAATCCTGGTTTCCCTTGGAGAGCCAGCAAAGGTTTGAAATGCCTATAGCGTTCTTGCTGGAACGCACCATCTCAAGCATCTGCGCGCTCGTTGAGCATATCTGCGCTGTTTTCACATAATCCTTTCCGAAAAGTACGGTGTCCTTCACGTACTGGAAAGTTGCCGAATTCGGTCTCTGTATGAAAACTTTAATCTTGTTGTCGTTGCCGCGCATCGTTGCAGCGACTTTCTCGTTCTGCTCGTTATCCTGTGCCTTTATCTGCGTCCAGTTAGTGTATTCTCCCGTGAATATATTCTGAAGGTCGGTCGAAGTAAGCCTCAATGTCGGATTGTCGGGATTGACTATGAATGCAATCGCGTCTATCGCGACTTCATGCCTCTGGAATTCAAGCTTGTACTGCTTTATGTAATTCTGGTCCTCCGCGTTGAAATCACCCGAAACCATTATAAGCTTGGTGTCCTTGTTGAGAAGGTCGGCTATCGCATTCCTTGTAGGCGCGTATGAAACGGTAACGTGAGCCTCGGGATTTATCCTTTCGAATTCGCTTTTCAGGTAAGGTATTATAGGTTCGATGTTCTCGTCTGCTATGAACGACATCTCCCCGATAGTCGCTTTTGATTTTATCTGGCTGTAATCGCATGAAGAGAAAACGAGTACGGGCAGAAGTATTAGAAGTAACGATATTTTAGATAAGTTGTGCATTCTTCCGATATGTGAATAAGGCGGCAGTTTTTCAACGGCCGCCTTTATAATCTGGTTTATTTTAAATCTTTCAGTTTCCTTATTATATCTTCCTGGGCTTTCTTTATCCTCTCGTGCTCTTCCTGCTGTCTGATAGATTTCATTTTTGCTTGAACCCCGAGTATCCTGTAAATTCCGTAAGCCAGAAAAACCACACCGAATATTATTCTTGTACTTGTTTCTATCTGAGGAAGCACAATGCCGCCGATCAGAAGAACACCCATTAATATGCTTACTATAGAAGTAAATATATTTATATAAAGAGCACTATTCAACCTAATCGATGAATTTAGTTATCTCCCTTTTTCTCTTCCTTCTTGTCTTCTTTCTTGTCGTCGTCAGTATCTTTCTTGAACTTGCCTGTCAGCGTGAAGCTGAAAGGTACGCTAACCCAGCACCTTACGGGCTGACCCTGCTGAAGAGCCGGAGTGAACTGAAGGTTCATAACCTTTGAAGATACTTCATCCCTGAATACGTCAGGTCCGCTGAAACCGCCGACAGAAACTACTGAACCGTCAGGACCGACAAGCACTTTTACAGTAACCTTGCCTTCGATACCGCTTGACCTTGCAATTTCAGGATATCTCATCGATCCCCTGACCTGCGCGAGGTTTACCGCTACCGGAGCTTTGTCTACTTCAAACTGCTGGTATGTCTTGGTTTCTTTCTTTTCCTTCTTTTCTTCCTTTTCCTGCTTTTCTTCAGTCTTCTTCACGTCAACCTGGAGCTTGCCTGTTTCCTTGTTGGGGTCGACATTCTCGCTTCCTTCGGAAGATACGAACGCTTTGATCTTTTCGGTTTCTTCAACCTTCTTGATAGTTTCAAGGTCCGCCTTTTCCTTCGCTACCGGTTCAGGCGTAAGTGCCGCGAGGTCTTTTAAAGCTTCCGGCTGCTGAACCTGTACGTCGGGCGGAGGAGGAGTATTCTCTTCCTCATTGTTGGCGTCCTGGGTCTGAATATCCTTAAGTTCGATATCGCGCTTTATCTGTAATTGTCTCTCCTGCTGCAATTTTTCTATGTACAAAGAGAACATGTACGAAGAAACAAGAAACACGTGGATAATCACCGCGAAGATGAGTCCTCTTGATGCATATTTCTTGTAGATCCTTTTTAATTCGGGAGCGCCGTACTGCATACGGGTTTCGATGGCTTCCTGAAAATTATTATTATCGTTTGTCATGGTTTTAACCTCCGGCATTAAAGGTTTTAATTATTATTTTATTCTAATTTATTTACTAATACGGTTGCGTTTTGTTCCCCGTCCTGCAAATATAATCAATTAATACCTTAAAAAATATCGAAAACGCAATATTTTTACGCAATTTATTTATCCTTCGGGGGGAAATAAGGCAAAACGCCTATCGGGTTGTTAAAGAACTTTTTTGTTATTTCGGCTGACGACAGTTCCCTGTCAGTGTCGCCCTTTACTTCTTCCTCGCTTACGGTGAGATCAGCTGTGAATTCAGCGCTCTTAATGCTGTCAAGTATCTCGCCTGTTTTTATGTTGAATACCACGTCCGGATAATTTAAGAAGATACCCAGACTCTTCATTATCTTCTGCTTCTCGGGTAGTTTCCTGTCGTACGCTATGTAAACTCCTGACGGCGGAATCACTTTCGGGTCTATTACAAAAAACTTTCTCTCCGTCACGAAATAATTTCCTTCGAGTATGTTGAGAAGGTTCTGCGCCAGTATGTACTTCGCCTCGTCCTTCGTCAGCGAATCCGTGTTTTCGTAATTATCCGGAGCGAACCCTACAACTCTTGCGGAAGCGCCCCTGTGCGCCAGCACAAGAGTTCCGATAGGACAATCGCGGAAAACTTTTTTCACATCTTCATGGCGCATCCTTATGCAGCCGTGCGATGAAGGCCTTACGCCGAGGTTTCCGTAATATCCTGTTCCGTTAAGAGAATGAAATCCTATACCCTGATTGAACGGCATGAAAAAATACATGTCCGCATTGTTGTACTGGGATGATTCATGGTGCTCTTCTTTGTGGAATATTGCAAAGAGACCGGGCCTGGATTCTATGCTCCGGTCGAGAAATTTGTTGCCCGAGGAAATCGCGTATTTTTCTGTCTTGCCGTTTTTCCAGTGCTGGTAAAGCATCTGCTGGTCTATCCTGAGTTCAAGCCAGCATTCTTTATCCGTGTAAACCGTATCTTTTAATCCGACTGATACGTCCGCCTCATTCAGAATATTCATTCTTGAAGCGGAATTACCCTTTGAAAAGCGGTTGTATTCGTAGAAACCGTCCGTTTTGGATAGCTTCATTCCGCCGTTCTCATTGCTCGCTATGAGCGCAAACGACATTATGAAAAAGCATATCACCGCAAGAGGCAATATCATTGCTTTCCTGTTCAGACCCGATATTTTTTGTTCTGTTTCCAGTATTTATCCTATCACTGTATATAAATACTAAAATATCAAATTTCGGATTAAAATTCTATGTTTTTTTGAAGAAAATTAACCGAATTTACCTATCACGTATTCTTCGGTCAGCTTGTTCTTCGGAGCCGTAAAAACAGTCCTGGTTTTTGAATGCTCGATTAATTTACCGAGGTAGAAAAATGATGTGTAATCGCTAAGGCGTGATGCCTGCTGCATGTTGTGGGTTACGATTATGATTGTGTAATCTTTCTTAAGCATGTACAGTGTTTCTTCTATCTTCGATGTCGAAATGGGGTCCAGTGCCGATGTCGGCTCGTCGAACAGGACGATTTCAGGGTTAATAGCCAGAGTTCGCGCTATGCATAATCTCTGCTGCTGTCCTCCCGATAATGCCATTGCAGATACTTTCAGCCTGTCTTTTGTCTCCTCCCAGAGACCGGCCAGCCGAAGCGATCTCTCAACCGTTTCATCGAGAATTTTTCTGCTCTGTCTTTTATGAAGCGTCAGACCCGCGGCTACGTTGTCGTATATAGTCATAGTCGGAAAAGGATTCGGCTTCTGGAATACCATCCCTACCCTTCTCCTTACATCGGTCATGTCGTATTCCGAAATATCTTTACCGTGTATTTTTATTGAACCTGAAACTTCAGCTCCCGGAGTCAGGTCGTGCATGAAGTTCAGCGAGCGAAGGAATGTCGATTTTCCGCATCCTGATGGTCCGATGATGGCCGTTATCGTGTGCTTCCTGAATTTACTGTTGATGTCCGATATCGCCTCTCTGCCGTTAAATGTTACGGTCAGATTTTCGGTTTCAAGCGCGAACTTCGATTTTTCATACGCCTCTTCCGGATTAAATTCCGTTTTATCGGTTTGAACACCGGGCGATACCGTCAATATTTCTTTTTCTTCCGTCATGCGCTCTGTGAGTATTTATTTCTCGTTGCAAGCCGGACTATCAGACTGACAATGAATACCAGCGAGATGAGCACGAATGCTCCCGCCCAGGCCTTTCTGTGCCATTCGTCGTATGGCGAAATCGCGTAATTGAATATTTGTACGGGTATCGAGGCCATCGGACTGTCAAGCGATGACGACCAGAAACTGTTTCCGAATGAAGTGAATAAAAGCGGAGCGGTTTCTCCCGCTGCTCTGGCAACAGCCAGAAGAATTCCGGTAATAATTCCTCCCGACGCCGTCCGCAGCACTATCCTTATCGTCGTTTTCCAGCGGGGTATCCCCAGCGCTAGAGCCGCTTCCCGCAGATTGTGCGGAACAAGCTTCAGCATCTCTTCCGTTATTCTTGTAATTGTAGGAATCATAAGGAGTCCCAGCGCGAATCCTCCCGCGTATGCCGAAAACCTCTGCATCGGAATCACAATAAGCCCGTAAGCGAATATCCCGATTATAATAGACGGTATGCCGCTTAAAACGTCCGTGACGAATTTAATTATGTTCGCAAACATGTTCTTCGAATATTCAGTTACGTATATTCCAGCCAGTATGCCGACAGGAATACCGAAAATTGAACCGAGACCCACAAGAATTGCCGTGCCCGCTATAGCATTTGCCATGCCTCCTCCGGTCTCGCCTACAGGTTTAGGAAGCTCGGTGAAGAATTCAAGGTTCAGTGATGACGCGCCCTGAATCGTCGTGTAGAAGAATATGTAAACAAGCGGAAGTATTGCCAGCATCGCGGCGAAAACGCAGAGAAAAAGCATTACTCTGCTCTTTAGTTTCCTGCCACGCGAGTTATTTTTTATCATGCTGTAATAATCCGTCATCTTGTTTGAGCTTTTTTTGTGAAACTGTAAATAAGAAGTCTTGCGAATGAATTAATGATGAAAGTAACTCCGAAAAGTATCAGCCCTACTTCGATAAGAGCCGAAATATGGAGCGTCCCTGAGGCTTCGGCAAATTCATTGGCAATTACAGAAGCCATCGAATAAGCAGGTTCGAAAAGCGATTCCTTTATCTGCGCTTTGTTGCCGATAACCATCGTCACCGCCATAGTCTCCCCAACCGCCCTTCCAAGACCGAGTACAGTCGCACCCAGTATTCCGCTCTTCGCGTTAAGCAGAGCCATTTTAATGGCCTCCCATTTTGTCGCTCCGAGCGCGTAAGCTGCTTCCCTCTGCGATACGGGTATTGCTTTAAGCACGTCCCTGGTTATTGCGGTAATTATAGGTGTAATCATTATTGCAAGAATTATTCCGGCCGTAAGCAGTCCGAATCCGGCCCCGCTTCCTCCGAAAATCGGTATAAATCCGAAAACGCTCTGCACTGAAGGCTGAATAACCGTCCTCATGAAAGGCGCAAGAACGTATATTCCCCAGAATCCGAAAATAATGCTGGGTATCGCCGCAAGAATCTCGATAAGAAAACTAACGGCACTTCTGGTGATGCTGTTTGCTATCTCCGTGAGAAATACAGCCACTCCTATGCTTACCGGAAGAGCGATAATTAATGCGATAACCGATGATACTACAGTTCCGTAAATGAACGTCATCGCTCCGTATTCTCCGCGGACAGAATCCCAATTCAATGACGTTATAAAACCGAACCCGAATTTTTCGCGTGATTCAGCGGAGTCCATGAACATTTCATAGAAGATGTATATAACGATGGCTGCTATAAGAAGGGCAAAAAGAAAAGTGGCATTCTCGAAGAGAATGTCGGATAATTTCCTTGTGCTTTTAATTATTTTTCTTTCCTTTGCTTCTATGTCCGGCAATAATTTATTCAAAAATACGAATAAATTAATTTTTGCAAAGTTAAGAAATTGTAAAATCGTATGTATGCCTGCCCAAAGCGGGCATCATTACCTTTAAAAAGAGCTCATCAGGTTATTGTAATGATATTGCGGTTTGAATCAGTCGTGTCCCCTGATAACGATAACACCCTTGCCGGAAAAATTATCGGGGATAAACGAAAATTTATTCAACTTGCCGACATAATAACCGGTTGTATCTATCGCTTTTTTTACCTGTATTGTCGAGCAGAGAACATTGTCTCTGAAAGTGCTGAATGTGAAACCTCCGTTTGTAACTGATTCGATTTTGAGGCTCGTGCTGAACCGCACGGCGGCATTGTTGATATCTCTCGACCTGGTGTCCGAAATCGTAAGACCGGAAATTTCAAAGTTAATCGTTGTTGTGTCGTTTACGGTGCTTACAAGAAAACTGTCTTTTGTAGTGGACGTGCTTGATGAAGTGTTATCGCTGCAGGAATAAATGTACAGAGACAGTAACGAAAGAGAAAGAATGAATATTTTTTTCATAGCCGGAATTTGTTATATACAATATATATATTTACCGCAGCAAATAACATATAATTGATGCCATAATTTTATGTACCTACACGTTCATGTAGACGGATAAATTCATTTTCAAAATTTCAATTTGTAGTTAAATTATACAAACTAACTACCCATTTATGAAGGAATTAAAAGGCACAAAGACAGAACAGAACCTGCTCGATGCGTTCGCGGGCGAATCCCAGGCTCGCAACAAGTACACCTATTACGCTTCCGTAGCGCGCAAGGAAGGATACGAGCAGATAGCCGCTTTCTTTGAAGAAACGGCAAACAACGAAAAAGAGCATGCGAAAATGTGGTTCAAGCAGCTCGATAAGATAGGCACTACGATCGAAAACCTTGAAGCAGCTGCCGGCGGTGAGCATTACGAATGGACGGAGATGTATCCGTCGTTTGCCAAAACAGCAAGGGAAGAAGGGTTCGACGCGATAGCCAGGCTTTTCGAAAGAGTAGCCGAGATTGAGAAGAAACATGAGGAAAGGTATAAAAACCTTCTTCAGAACGTAAAGGATTCCAAGGTGTTCAACAGAGGCGAAGGAACGATGTGGATCTGCAGGAACTGCGGACACATTCATATCGGAAACGAACCGCCGAAAGCATGCCCGGCCTGCTGGCATCCCCAGGCGTACTTCGAAATTTACAACAAGAACTATTAAAAACTGTTTTCCCTTTCCGGGAAAGTGTTTAAAGTATAAAGCCTGCAGATAATTTCTGCAGGCTTTTTTTTAACTCCTGTTGTTAATGTCGTCCGCTACAAATTTTTCGTAAAGCCCCTTGTACTTTTTCAGTTCTTTCTTAAGTCCCCAGACGCGGAAAAAATAATATATCAGAACCGCCGGACCAATGATGCAGAATATTATGACATTCACGAACTCGTAACTCGTGCCCGTAAGGTCAGCCAGTTTATGAAGCAGCTTTACGCAAAGAGCGAATATTTTATCTATGAATTCCATTAATATCCGAATATTTGTTCGAGTGTCAGTGTTTCAACCTTGCCGTATTTTTCAAGCAGTTCGAAATTCAGTTTCTTGCTGTCCCCTATCAGAAGATAAACATATTTCTTTCCTTTCACGTACTGCTCGTTGAATTTTTTAACGTCGTCAAGCGTATAAGTGCCGACGTTGTTGTAAACGTCCTTTCTTATGTCGTAATCAAGTCCGAGATTTCTGTTGTTCAGGAACGTGCGCAGTATCGAGCCCCTCGTGATTCTTTCCGTCTGTATTGTCTTAAGCACTCCGTCCTTCGCCGATTTGAAGCTAATGTCCGAAACGGGTATATTATTCAGAAGTTCGGAAAATCCGTTCATCGCCTCGCCGAGTTTGTCCGATTGAGTCCCTATGTACGAGATAATGTAATGGTGCTTGTCCGACCTGTCAGGAGTGTTGTATACGGAGTTTACCGAATACGCGAGCGCTTTCGCTTCCCTTAGGTCCTGGAATACTATTGACGACATTCCGCTTCCGAAATATTCATTGTAAAGCCTTATAATGGGAACATTCTTTGCTGTAAATATTTCGCTCCTGTTTATGAACATTATCTCAACCTGCTTCATCCTGTAATCGACGAAGTAAATCTTGTTCTCATCTGTAGGAAGTTCCTCGAATTTTTTATTCTGCGGCACTTCCCGCGGAATGTCCTTCGTCCTGTAGTACTCAACGAGATTTTTGTCAAGCTCCGCTTTGTCGAAGGGACCGTAATATGTTATCTTATGCTCGTAATTTGCAAACGAATGAATAATATCGGTAAGAGTCTGCGGGTCCATCGCCTTTAATTCGTTCTCCGACAAAATATTCGTGAAAGGCGAAACAGGTCCGTACATTCCGTAGTTCAGAAGGCCTGAACGGAGTATCGTGTTCTTCGAAAGTTTAGCGTTCGCCCTGCTCTTCAGTATATCGGCGGCAAGGTTGTCGTATGCCTGCTTATCGGGCTTCACGCCGCGTATCATCTGCATCAGCAGGTCCAGCGCCGGCTTGAAAAATTCATTGAGACCCGAAAGAGTAATTGTCGTCCTGTCGCCGTTCTGGGCTACATTGAAACTGCAGCCGAGCCTGAAGAACTCCCTGCTGATATCCGCGGATGACTTGCTGTCAGTTCCGAGAAGCTTGAAGTAACTTAACGCGGCAGAGATCCTCTTGTCCGCGTTGTTGCCGAATTCATAAATGAAATTCAGTTCGAATAGACTGTTTTCCGTGTTCTTCAGTGAATAAACGGGTATCGAGGATTTCAGAAGCGATTCGCTTATGTCTTTCTTGAAATCGAGGAACTTCGGCTGAATGTCAGTCACCTGTTCATTCGTGATTTTTTTCAGAAACGGCGATTCGCTGTCGCGGTTTACCTGAACGGGAGTTATCTCCGGTTTTATTATTTTCTGAACGTTCTTGTCCTCGCCTGTTTTCTTGTATACAACAACGTAATTGTTTCCGAAATATTTGTTCGCGAAATTCACGATGTCGGACTTCGTTATTTTTGAATACCTGTCCGCCTGGCTTATGTACCTTTCCCACGGTATTCCCGTCGTGAATGACCTCACGTATGCGCTTACCCTTGAATTGTTGTTCTGGTATGACCTTATAAGCGTCGACCTGTAATTGTTGACAATCGCTTCAGGGAACCAGTCCGGGAAATCCCCTTTCTTCACGAGCTCTATCTGGGAAAGCAGAAGTTCTTTCAGCTCTTCCAGCGTCTGGCCTTCTCTCGGGCTTCCCGCCAGAATGTATGCGGTATAATCTTTCATAGCGTCGACGCTCGCGCTGGCGTTAAGGGCTTTCTGCTGACGCATGATGTTTAAATCTATGAGCCCTGCCGAGCCGTTGTACAATACCGCTGACATCATGTTCAGTACGTCGATTTCATCGCTCGCTCCTGAAGGCATCCTGAATCCTATGAACAGATTTTCCGATTCAGGAGAATAAACAGTCGTTTCTATAGGAGACGTTATAGGAGTTTCAACCGGCGGATTGAATGCAGGCACTTCCTTCGACTGCAGTTTTCCGAAGCCCGCGTCTATCAGTTCTATAGCTTTGTCAGGATCGAAATCCCCCGAAAGAACTATCGCCATGTTGTTCGGTACATAATATGTCCTGTAATAATTAATGACCTTTTTAAGCGAAGGGTTCTTCAGATGATCTACAGTACCTATCGTCGTCTGCGTTCCGTATGAATGCTTCTGGAAAAGTCCGGCGTAAAGACTTTCGTATGCCTTCGAGAATCCGTTGTCCATCGAACGGTTCTTTTCCTCGTATACGACTTCAAGTTCCGTGTGGAAAAGCCTCATTATCGGCTCTCTGAAACGCTCGGATTCTATCTCCAGCCACTTCGCAAGCTGGTTGGACGGTATCTCATTGACGTAAACAGTCTGCTCAACAGAAGTGTATGCGTTCGTACCCGTCGCGCCGATTGAAGAAAGCATCTTGTCGTATTCGTTAGGAATAGCGTAACCCGATGCTATGTAAGAAACAGAATCAATCTTTCTGTAAATCGCCTTTCTCTCTTCGGGGTCGGTTGCAGCCCTGTGCTGCTCGTAAAGGTCGATAATTTCGTTTATTAATTTCCCCTCGACGCTGAAATCTTTCGACCCGAATTTATCTGTGCCTTTGAAGAGCATGTGCTCAAGGTAATGAGCGAGTCCTGTCGCGTCGGCAGGGTCGTTCTTGCTTCCCGCCTTTATAGCAATACGGGTCGCTATTCTCGGTTCGTCTTTATTTACCGAAAGATAGACAGTAAGACCGTTGTCAAGCGTGTACATCCTCGTTCCGAGAGGGTCGTTCTCGAAAGTCTTGTAAGAATATTTCTTCTGCGCGTTCGTCATTCCGCTAAAAAGAAGAATAATTATTAAAACCGGTAAAAATCTTAATGTACTCATGATATTTTAGTTGATGTTTAATATATACCCCTTTAAATATTTTGTTTCCGGCATCTGCGGAAGAACGGGATGGTCGTATGAACAGTTGGCAAAATCGATTATCTGTATTTTCCTCCCGGCCTGCTCTGCTGACTTGACCAGTATCTCTTCAAACTGCTTTTCCGAAATATGATGAGAGCAGCTGTAAGTAAAGAGATATGAGTTTTTGTGAAGCAGCCTCATTGCCTTGTAGTTCAGTTCGATGTATCCCTTGACAGCCGCCGGAACGTTCTTCTTCGACTTGGTGAAAGAAGGCGGATCGAGCACGATCACATTGTACTTTTCCTTGGACTGAAACGCCCGGTCAAAATATTCAAAAACGTCAGCGCATTCGAAATTAATGAAACCGAAACCGTTTGATACCGCGTTATTCTTAGCTGCAGCTATCGAATGTTCGGATGAATCAACGGCTGTGATATCCCTGCATCCTGCGAAAGCGGCGTTCAGAGCGAAACCTCCCTCGTTGCAAAAAAGGTCAAGCACTCTGGAATTCTCCGATACATATTCTCTTATCTTTGTCCTGTTGAAAGACTGGTCCAGGTAAAACCCGGATTTCTGACCTTTCAGAACGTCTATAGTGTATTTAACCGAATCAATATCCGCTTCGGTTACTGAATTATCTCCGTACAGAAGTCCCTCTTTCTTTTCGAGTCCTTCAAGAGTACGGAGTTCGTTGTCGTTTTTCTCTATTATCGCCTTTGCGCCGAAATCATCGGCAAGAATCCCGCATATGTCGTCTTTGAACGCCTCCGTGCCCTTGGAAAATATCTGAACTGAAAAAACGTCGTTGAACTTGTCTATTATCAGCCCCGGCAGGAAATCGGACTCGCTGTTGCACAAACGGAACGATTTTCTTTCAGGATGGATTTTCATCCTTCTCTGCTCCGCTGTTTTAATCCTCTTCCTGAAAAATTCCCTGTCGATTTCCTCGTCGCCGGAAGTCAGAAACCTTACGGCTATCAGCGAATGTTTGTTGTACAGTCCTTTGCCAAGGTAAGCGTTGCGGCTTGAGAACAGCTCCGCAACTCCTCCGTCGGATGTTTCGCCTTCGAATCTCTCTATCTCGTTCGAAAATATCCACTGGTGGCCGATGTTGATTCTTCTTTCCTCGTTCTTTTTTAAAAATATTTTCATCTCATTACAGTTTTAATAATTCTTTTTTCAGCAGCGACGTGTCAATCTCTGTCATGCATCTGAAATGCTTTTTTGGGCAATCCGCCCGTCCTATGTGAGTACACGGCCTGCATTTCACATCGTTATTTTCAAGAACAGCAGTAGATGCAAGCTGGGGATAGAAACCGAATTCCTTTACAGTGCTGCCGAAGAAAACAAATGTCCTTTTGCCGAGCGCTTCCGCTATGTGAAGCACTCCGCTGTCGTTGCATATAACCAGTCCGGCGCCGCTTATTAGTCCTGCAAGACCCGGTATATCGGATCTGCCGCAAAGATTATCCGCGTCATGAAGATTCTTCTCCAGATACGAGCATACTTTCATGTCCGTTTCGTTTGCGTCGCCCGTCAGAATAATCTTTTTCTTAACGTCTTTCAGAAGCTCCGCCAGCATCTCAGCCGGATACCTTTTTGTAAAATGCCTTGATGACGGCGACACGAGAATATAATCCTTGCCTTTGTATTGATTTTCTTTCAGAAGCATGCCGCGTGTTTCAGTGTAATCGGTATTCGCTTCCGGGTTGAATTCCTTAAGCGCGTTAAGATAGCGTTTGTATACGGGTATATACGGCTTTAGCAGGTTTATTTTTGCGGCGGCCAGAAGCACTTTCTTCGCGGAATCTTTCCTTACCTTGTAAACCCCGGCTCCAGCAGAACGCAGAAGCAGTATTGTTCTCTGGTTTCTCTGAAGATCGAATATGACGTCGTAACCGTTAGTCAGAATTACATCCTTCGAGGTTTCGGTGTATTCAATAACTTCGTCTATGCCCGGATGAAGCCGTGCGGCTGCTGCAAAAGCAGGTTTGACAAGAAAAGAAAGCCGTGATGACGGATAAAGTCTTTTTATTTCGTTTACGAATGGAAAAGTGAGAATGACGTCGCCCAGCGACGAAAGTCGAACTGCCAATATTTTCAGGCTTTGCGGCAATCTAATTGTTATCGAATAATGCGGGCTGCTTGACCTCTTTACTTATGCTGACGCTTATAAGCTGGTGAAAATGCTTTCTTACCTCTATCGTGTTGGCAAGCTCTTTAATGAAATCAAATCCGTACTTGTTTATAAAGTATACGATGTTGAAATACCTTTCCTGAAGCGTATAGTCGGGATACACGCTCTCAAGTACCGCCTTAAGTTTCTTTCCTGTCGTTTCGTTCTGCCTTAGCTGTGTCTCGATGAACTTCGGCTTGAGGAATCCGATGTTCTCGATGTACTTTTCATGCCTGTTACGAAGTCCCTGCAGGAGATTCTTGTCTATCTTCTCGAGTTCGAGCCCGTTCGTGTACATTACGGCGTTCAGTTCGTCGATGAAGTTCGTAAAAATGTCTTCGACGTTTATTTCGTTAACCTTTCCGAGAAGTTTCCGCGTGATTTTTTCCTCGTCTAAAAGTTCGTCGAAGCTTATTCCGAATTTTTCCATGAACCCTTCTACTTTCGGTTCGAGAATTGTTATTGATGTTCGCGGGAATACTGCAGGCATTTTCATGCCGTAAAAATTATAGACGTCCCTGAACTGTCCGAAATATGCCACTTCCGACGGACCGCCCACATATACTGCCGTAGGCAGAAGGTAGTCCTGGCATACCGGGCGAAGTATGACGTTCGGACTGAAATTCTCGGGATTAGACACGAGAAGGTTGAACAGCTCTTCCTTCTCGAATTTCTGACGCGTGTTCCTTAAGGAAAACTTGTCTTCCTTCAGCTCTATTAGATGCCTGTTGTCGTTGTAAGTGTAAAATAGGTTTATCGAACGCGGTTTCACCTGCGGCTCGTATTTCTGCTCGAGCTCTGCCGATTTGTGCACAACAAGTTCGCACGTTTCGGGAAAAGTGTTAAGCTCTTTTTCGAATACAGGGACGAGTATCTTCTTAATCTCCTTGTCCGCAGGATTGCAGAATATAAGCCCCGTATCGCCGAGTATGTAATTAAAGAACCTTGCAAAGGCCGTCACGAGGTCGATCCCTTCTTTATATGAACGGTTTATAAGATAAAACAACTGTTCAGTAAATTCGGTTTGTATCAAATTGTCCTTCAGCGTCTGCGTGAAGGTGTTTATGTATTCGTCGAGAACTATCCTGCCTGTCGGCGTGAGATATCTTTCCTTTTCTGCGCCTTTCTGAAGATAACTTATATTGACAGGGTGCCCTTCCTTGCCTAATATGTTTATGCTGTTTATCTCCGTGAAATCATGGTCGTCGGCTTCCAGCCAGAATACCGGCACGAACTTGAATTCCGGATATTTCAGGGAAAGGTTCTTGGCGAGTTCTATCGCGTTAAGCGCTTTTATAACTGAATACAGATTGCCGGTCAGCATTCCGATCTGCTGGCCCGTTACAACGGCGAATGTATCCGGTTCTTTAAGTATTTCTATGTTCAGAAACGCGGATTCGCCCGAATTGAAGAATTTATTCTGTGTTTTCAGCAATTCGCAGACTTCAAGCCTGCTGACGCTTCCGTTGTTATAAGATTCCTTCTTTGAAGTGATGGAATTGAAAATTCCCTCGTTATCGTATGAAAATTCGTAAAACCTGCTGACTTTATCGAAATGATGAACGTAATCAATATACAAGTCGCTGTATCCCGGCAGGCTTGCATATGGTATATTCATTTTTATTTGCATTATACTTGGTGTTTTTTAATATTATGTTCTATAAATTAATTTAGCAAATATTAGATTAATTTGTTATGTTTTAATTCGGTGTTTTAAGCGGTTTTAAGCACTTTAACGTTCTGTAAAACAGCATCTCTAAACGGGTCATTTTTAAATTTTTAAACTGATAATCGATGAAGCGGTTTATTTACGGGATCTTGATATCCCTTATTATGATTAATGTCAGCATTGCTGACTATAACACTCCGGGCACAGGTAGAAACTGGAATCTCGACAGTCTTGTCGCGAATTCGGCGGGAGCCGTGACTTTTACTGGAGGATTTTATTCCGTTAACGCGAATATAACGGTACAGCCGTCCGATACTTTGAAGGTTCTGAATAATTCAATAGTAAAGTTTTTTACTGCAACACTTCTCGAAATTCGCGGCGTTCTTATAATACGTCCGCAGGATTCGGTTGTCTTCACGGCAATAGACACAAGCCTGAAATGGACAGGAATAAGGCTTGATACTTCGAACGCGTCGGTGATAAAAAAACTGAATATGCTTTACGCCAATTCGATTAGACTTTACGGCAGCAACCCCGTTATCGACAGCTGCAAGTTTATAAACAACAATTATTATACGTCGAGCCTTGCAAGCGGCACTGTCTATCTCTACGGCTCCAATCCCGTGATTACAAACTGCCTCTTTACTGGCGGTTACAGAGCGGCGATAAATTCGGGCGCGAATATTCCCTCTTCTCCGACTATTACAGGATGTATTTTCCGAGACAACAACGTATCGAATTACAACACGCCGCAAATCAACATGGGCGCGGGAGGCACCCAGCCGATAATTATCAGGGGTAATACATTCATGCGCGCTTCGACGAACTCCGGAGCAATAGCATTTCTGCCCGTCGGCACGATTCCGTCTCTTATTATTGAAAACAACATAATCAAGAATAACAGGTTCGGCATAGCGATACTCGCCGGCGGCGTCAACGCTTATATAAACAACAACGTCATCGACAGCTGCAACATTCAGGGCAGCCCGTCTCTCGGCGGCAGCGGACTGAACTTCGCTGGCGCATGGTCGACATCGAGCGTTATCTGCACAAGGAATAAAGTCAGATGGAACCTCTGGGGCGTGACGATTCAGAATACTGCGAAACCGAATCTCGGAAACCTCAGTACGCCGGATACAACCGACGTAGGACTTAACCTGTTCTACGGAAACGGCAACACGGGCGTTACTTACGACATGTACAACAATACGCCGGATTCTATCAAGGCCGAAAATAATTACTGGAATACAACAAACCTCGATTCTATCGAAGCTCATATCTTCCATAAACCGGATAACCCCGCTCTCGGCGTCATTGACTTTCTGCCTATCGCGGGACCGTCGGGTATTATAATTAATCCCGTTGTCGCGAACAACTATGAGTTCCTCGACATTTATCCGAATCCCTTCAACCCTGAAGTATCGGTTAGATTCAGAATCGCGAATGACGGTATGACAAAAATAAAAGTTTACGACCTGCTCGGCCGCGAAGTTTATACGATAGCGAACGAATTCCTAAAAGCCGGCGAATATGAGCGCAACTGGCTGTCTAAAGGACTTCCCAGCAGCGTGTATATCGTGAGACTAGAAACAACAGGCAACTCATACGCTAAGAGAATTGCAATCGTAAAGTAATATTTCGCTAATGTTATTATAAAAACCCCGTTCATATGCGGGGTTTTTTTATTCTCATTTTTGTGATATTCCTTCCGCTTGTCATTCCCGCGAAAGCGGGAATCCATAACCATAACAGTGATTCAAATTTGGAAATTCGGGACTGAGATTATTAAAGAGAAGCTACACAGAGTCACACAGAGATTCCGCAGAGAAACACAGAGAAAAGCATATCCGCTCTTATCTGTTCAATCTGATCTTTCTGTGTTCTATCTAAATAAAAAAATATCCGCTCTTATCTGTCTAATCCGCTTTTATCTGTGTTCTGTTTAAATAGAAAAATATCCTCTCTTATCTGTTCAATCAGATCTTTCTGTGTTCTGCCTTATTTGGAGAATTAATATTTCAATATTGAAATATTTTTTACATATTGCCCTATTAAAATGCAGAACATGGACGCATCAACATCAAAAAGAAATATTATCGCTATCGTCGTTATTTCAGCCC
>CAIKZJ010000198.1 GCA_903831845.1 uncultured Ignavibacteriota bacterium | reverse complement strand
GACGTTGAACTTGTAGTTTTCCTTGATTGAATAATAGAATCCCGATATCATCAGACCGAGGAAGTTCAGAAGATGTGAAACAAGAGCGTATCCTATCGCTACTTCTGGATTCACGCCGTATATGTTGACGAGCGCAGTCTTCAGGAAAAGGTAATATGAACCCGCCGAGTTTCCCGGCAGGGGCAGCGTCATCGCGAATGAAGCAAGCACTACCATAAGGTTCGCGTCGAGAAAATTCAGGTCCATGTCGAAAGCGAAGAAGCACAGGTAAGATGATATAGCGTAAAATATCCAGATTAACGCGGTAGTCAGGAATATCTTGAAAAAAGATTTAGGATATTTAATGAAAAGGAATCCGTTTATAATCGATATGAAAATCTTGTGTATCTTTTCCTGATACTTCGCGGGCAGTATCTTCTTCGTTATTTTCTCGACTATTATTTCCGTTTTTTCGATGTTGAACAGCATAACAACAATTACGAGAACGAATGCGAGAATCACAAGCGAGCTCCAGAGCGATATCATTTCTATGTTGTACGGATAGAAAGCTTCGGATATCTTTGACCTGAAAAAGAAAAGGCAGAAACCGAACATGACGAACATCGACAGCATATCGAAAATTCTTTCCACCACGATAGTCCCGAATGCGGATGCCCTCGATATCCCCTCTTTCTGCGCCGTTATTACGGGACGGGCGACTTCTCCGCCTCTGGGAATTATCGCGTTCATCATGTAACCTATCATCACCGGCGGGAAAAGACTCGACATCGGGATGTTCGGTTTTAGCGGGTCGAGAAGATATCTCCAGCGAAGCGCCCGGACGTAACTGCCGATAAACGTGCCGATGAACATTCCTGTTATCGCGTACAGGTATTTTGTCTTGAGGAGCTCCTGGTACAAAAGACCGAAGTCAATATCCTTGAACGCAAGGTATATGAAAAAAACAAGTATTGCGGTGAGCACCGCAAAACGCAATATCTTTTTGTAATTCTTTATCAAGGATATTTACCTTAAATCGATCACTTCAACGTCCGAAGGAGGAGAAAATGAGAACTTCGACGAACTAATGCCGGAATCAAGCGATATTTTTTTCAGAATGTATGTATCCGTCGATTCCGAAGAGACAATCAGAATTTTCCTTATAAGGTTTTCGTTCTTGTCGACCCATATCTTCGCGGATTTAACGTTCCCCTTGCTTCTCGGAGAAAGTTTAAGAAGGTAACAATCGGCTCCCGATACCTCTTCCGAACCTTCAAGGTCAGAATAAAAATTCTCGGGATAACTGAAAAGGTATTTGTTCGGCGAAAATGTGTTTCCGTCGTTCTTGTAATTGTCTATTATGACCTGTTTCTTCTTCGGGGAATATGACCAGGAAGTTACGCCGTCCGTAATGACGGTTTGACCCTTCGTCTCTATCCTGTACTTGTTCTCTTTCTGGATGTAGATCGTTCCTGATTCAGTCTGTGACTTGCCCGATGAGTATTTTACGCTGTGCGAGAAACTCGCTTTCGCGTCTTTGATTCCGTTGTAATTGTTCTGTACTTTCTTGATTATTTCCTGTGCATCCTGCGAATATGCGCTACAAACACCTAAAAGGATAAATAATATAACCGGCAAATAATATTTTTTCATAAAATGTTAAGAAGTTTAATGGATAATTTACTCAAAGAGGTGT
>CAIKZJ010000197.1 GCA_903831845.1 uncultured Ignavibacteriota bacterium | reverse complement strand
TAATCAACATGTGCGCAAACAACTATCTCGGGCTGTCATCGCATCCGGACGTGGTTGAAGCCGCGCGCAAAGGACTCGACCACAGAGGTTACGGAATGTCATCAGTCCGTTTCATCTGCGGAACGCAGGACATTCACAAACAGCTCGAAGACAAGTTAACCGAGTTTCTCGGAACGGAAGACACGATTCTCTTCCCGTCGTGCTTCGACGCCAACGCGGGCGTATTCGAAGCCGTGCTGACGGAAGAAGACGTTATGATTGCAGACAGACTCGTGCACGCATCAATAGTCGACGGCATGAGACTCGCAAAAGCGCAGCAGGATACTTACAAGCACAGCGACATGAAACACCTCGAGCAGAAACTTCAATTGCATCAGGACAAGAGAATAAGACTTATAATCACGGACGGTTCGTTCTCAATGGACGGCGACCTTGCGAAACTCGACCAGATAGTGGCATTGGCAGAGCAATACAATGCGATGGTTTTCATAGACGAAAGCCATACATCGGGATTCATAGGCAAGACCGGACGCGGCACGCACGAGCATTGCGGAGTATTCGGCAAAATCGACATCATCACGACAACTCTCGGCAAGGCGCTCGGAGGAGCATCAGGCGGATGCGTATCGGGCAGAAAAGAAATCGTTGAAATGTGCAGACAGAAAGGCAGACCGTATTTGTTCTCAAATACAGTCGCCCCTGTAGTTGTAGAAGGCGCGATTAAAGTCCTCGATCTCATTTCAAAATCGACCGAGAGACGCGACAAACTCGAACAGAACACGCTGTTCTGGAGAAAAGGCCTCACCGAAGGCGGTCTCATCATTAAAGACGGTGAAACACCAATCGTTCCCGTAATGCTTTTCAACGCGAAACTCTCGCAGGATTTCTCGAAAGACTTATTCGAAGAAGGCATTTACGCGGTAGGATTCTTCTTCCCGGTAGTTCCGAAAGGACAGGCGAGAATCCGCACGCAGTTATCCGCGGCGCACGACATGCACCATCTGGAAAAAGCGCTGGCGGCGTTTTTAAAGGTCGGAAAGAAGTACAACATACTTCACAAGACCAAACAGGAAATTATTGATATGTACGGAATGTAAAACATACTTCACGGTGTCAAAAGACCGGGCGGGGTCCCCTGCCCGGTTTTTTTATTCCTGACTTACTTTCCAATAGAAATCATACTAAGGTTTTAAATATCTGTCATCCTTCCCTCTAATTGTTAACTGTTAAATGTTAACTGTTAATTGAAGAAACCGCTTCAAATTATGCACTTAAATTATAGGGTTAATTTTGGTATTTTTTCACAATTTCAGGAGTCAGATTATACGCAATAAGTAACTGCAATAAATTAAAGGAGAGTTGTAAAAATATGTATATAAGAACAAAACTTGACCTCGCGAAGGAAATCGCAAACATAAAGGAGGCGGGGCTTTACAAGGACGAAAGAATAATCCTTTCCGACCAGAAAGCGAACATAGACGTAAAATATCCCGCGGATTCTGCGGAAAGAGAAGTGCTGAACTTCTGCGCGAACAACTACCTCGGACTCGCGAACCATCCCGATATTATCGCCGCGGCGCACGAGGCGCTCGATAAGTACGGATTCGGCATGGCTTCCGTCAGGTTCATCTGCGGCACGCAGGACATTCACAAGGAGCTCGAGAAGAAGGTTTCGGAATTCTACGAGACCGAAGACACAATTTTATATTCTTCCTGTTTCGACGCGAACGGCGGACTTTTCGAAGCCGTGCTCGGCGCGGATGACGCGATTATCACGGACGGCCTCAATCACGCCAGCATCATCGACGGCATACGCCTCTGCAAGGCAAGAAGGCTGATTTACGACCACTCCGACATGAAGTCGCTCGAACAGAAACTGAAACTCGCCCGCGAAGGCTCCGATATCTGGGACCATACAGGGCTCGAAGCGATGCCGACAGCGGCAAGAAACATTATCATAGCCACGGACGGAGTTTTCTCGATGGACGGCGACATTGCTAAGATAGACCAGATAATAGAACTCGCGAACAAGTACGACGCGATGGTTATGGTAGACGACTCGCACGCGACGGGCTTTCTCGGAAAGACCGGCAGGGGCTCAATCGAATACTGCAACTCGCTCGGTCACGTCGACATAATCACCTCGACGCTCGGAAAAGCGATGGGCGGCGCTTCAGGCGGTTTTACGACTGGGAAGAAAGAAATTATTGATATGTTAAGGCAGAGGTCGAGACCTTATTTGTTTTCGAACACTCTCGCGCCCAGCATTGTAGCGGCTGCGATAAAGGCATTCGACATAATCCGCAACAGCGGCAACCTTCTTAAGAAACTCGAAGACAACACAGCGTTCTTCAGGTCAAACATGAAGAAACTCGGATTCGACATAATCGAAAGCGTTCATCCTATCGTTCCGGTACTCTTCAGGAAATTCGAAAACGACGCGCAGTTAGCGACGCAAATGTCGAAGGACTTGTACGACGAAGGAATTTACGTCGTCGGCTTCTCTTACCCCGTCGTCCCGAAAGGACAGGCGAGAATCAGAGTGCAGATTTCCGCTGCGCACGACAAATCGCACATCGAAAGAGCGCTCAACGCATTTGAAAAAATCGGAAAGAAACATAAAGTAATATAATTGATAATATACAGGTACATACTCAAGTCGCACGCGGGACCGTTCCTGTTCTCGCTCGGCACGCTTATGTTCCTGTTCCTCTTCCAGTTCCTTATTAAATCAATCGACCAGCTTGTCGGCAAAGGTCTCTCCATCTGGATTATCATACAGTTAATCGCTCTGAATCTTGCCTGGATGGTAACTCTGGCGGTGCCGATGGCAGTGCTGGTTTCAACGCTGATGGCTTTCGGCGGACTTTCATCGGCAAATGAAATTACAATCATGAAAGCGGGCGGAATAAGCCTGAAGAAACTCATGATACCCGTTCTGATTCTCGCGGCTGTCATTACTTACCTGATGGTGCTTTTTAACAACGACGTTCTGCCCGAAGCCAATCACAAGACGAGAATACTGATGCAGGACATCTCAAGGACAAAACCGACTTTCATTCTTGAAGCGGGAAAATTCTCGGACGACATTGGCGGAGCGAGGATACTCGTAAGAAAGACGTACGAGAACAGCAACAACATAGAAGGTATTTTCATTTATGATTACTCGAGCCCGGATTTCAGGAACGTGATTACGGCGCAGAGCGGCGATATCGGCTTCACGAACGATTTCAAGAACATAGTACTTAACCTCAAAGACGGCGAGATACACCAGCTCAACATAAGGGATTACGTCAACAAGTACAGGAAAGTGAAATTCACGAATCACAGAATCACTCTCGACGCGGCGGGATTCGGATTCCAGCAGTCTTCCGACAACGCTTTCGGGCGCGGCGACAGGGAGCTTTCCGCGAAAGCGATGAACGTGATAGTAGACAGTCTCGCGGCATCGAGAAAAAGAAACAACGAATCGTTCATTCAGGGAATATGCCTCGACGTCGACAATCTTTTCAAGATTCAGTTCAAAGACACCGTTTACAGCCGCGGTCCCGCGCAGGATTCGGGAAAAGCTTTTCAGCAGACCGCATACGATTCGCTTAGCAGAATCCTGAAAACTGTATCCTCAAAATCCGAATTCGCGAAAAACCAGACTCAATTGAACTTCCAGATGCAGAAGCAAATGGACGCGTTTCAGGTGGAAATCTACAAAAAATACTCAATTCCGTTCGCATGCCTCGTTTTTGCATTAATCGGAGCTCCCCTCGGATACAGGGTAAGAAGAGGCGGATTCGGCATTGCAGCGGGATTTTCGCTGTTTTTCTTCCTTTTATACTGGGCTTCACTTATAGGGGGCGAAAAACTGGCGGACAGGGACCTGGTCAGCCCGTTCCTCGGAATGTGGCTCGTAAATATCGTCCTTGGGTTATTTGGTTTGTATTTAATGTTTAAGTCATCTTAACTATATTGTTTTGTCAAGCCCCGAACAATACGATTCAGCCCAACCCGGTCAGGTCCGGAAGGAAGCAGCCGTAAGTTGATAGTATGTGATTCGGGTGTCTTGACATTTTAATTTCACATATGCCTATGGAAAAAATCAAAGTTGCAATCGCGGGTCTTGGCGGAATTACGCAGATAATGCATCTGCCAATTCTTGAAAAAGCCAAAGACGCAGAGATAGTCGCTATCTGCGACAAGGAATTCAACAAGGTAAAGAATCTTCTCCGCAAGAAAAATCTCGCGAAAGGTTACAGAGACGTTGATACTATGCTCTCCGAAAATCCCGAGATCGACGCGGTGATAATCGCCACGAGGACCGACAACCACACTGAAACGGCCATCAAATGCCTCGAAGCGGGTAAGCACGTTTTCGTCGAGAAGCCGATTGCAATCAACGCGGCCGAAGCCAAGAAGATTGTGAACGCTACGGAGAAAAGCGGCAAGCATCTGATGGTGGGCATGAACAACAGGTTCAGGACGGATTCTATGCTTCAGAGAAATTTCGTCAAGGGCAAAGAACTCGGCGAAATTTTCTATGTGAAAACGGGATGGCTCAAACAACAGAGCTCCGACCAGAAATGGTTCACCGAAATGGACAAGGCCGGCGGCGGCGTGGTGATGGACAACGGCATCGTGATGCTCGACCTCGGCATGTGGATGCTCGGCTTCCCCGAAGTTAAAAGCGTATCATCAGTCAACTATAAGCATAACTCCAAGACAGTCGAAGACTCGAACTTCACTTTCGTGAAATTCAAGAACGGCGCATGTCTTACGATTGAAGTAAGCTGGAGCTTCCTGCGCAGCGGCGAGTTTTTCTACTGCAACGTGTTCGGAACGAACGGAAGCGCGACGATCAACCCGCTGAGAATCAGCAAGATGGTGAACCAGCAGGTGTTCGACATTACGCCCAAGAACATCAAGGTCGCTCCCGCGAGTTACAGGAGCAGTTTCGAGACCGAACTGAATTATTTCATCGGCGCTGTAAAGGGAACGCATCAGCCGATTTCGACGGGCAAGGAAGCCCTCGCTGTAATGGAAGTTATCGACGCCGTGTACAAATCGGCAAAGGCCGGCAAAGAAATTATTTTTAAATAGTTTCTTAACGGAAAATTATTCATTTCTTAACATAGGTTAAGTAGGTTTATGGAAAAAAAGAAGATGGAGTTTAAAATCCTCGTTGTTGACGATGAGAAGGACATCGTAGACCTGCTGAAATACAATCTCGAAAAAGAAAAAGAATTCACCGTAATAACCGCTCTCAACGGTAAGGACGCGCTTGAGAAAGCAGTTAAGGACAAACCCGACCTTGTGATTCTTGACATAATGATGCCCGAAATGAATGGCTTCGACGTCTGCAAGAAGATAAGAACGGGAACATCTACTTCGACCCTGCCTGTAATATTTTTAACCGCGAAAGAAAACGAAATTGATGAAATAATCGGACTGGAGCTCGGCGCCGACGATTACATACAGAAACCCATATCGCCGAGAAAAGTGATAGCGCGGGTAAAATCCGTCATACGCAGGGCATACGCCGAAAAAGACAAGACAGTAAAGACCGACGAGTATGTGAAATTCAAGAAACTTGAAGTCGATACTGTCGCGCATACAGTGAAGATTAACGGAGAAGACATTTTCTTCCCGAAGAAGGAATTCCAGCTCCTTCATTTCCTTCTTTCGAACCGCGGCAAAGTCCTTTCGCGCGAAGTTCTGCTTAACCAGATATGGGGCGAAAACATTTACGTTGTCGACAGGACGATCGACGTGCACGTCGCGAAAGTCAGGGAAAAGCTCGGCGATTACGCCGATTACATTGAAACAATTAAAGGCCTCGGATACAGGTTTAACGCTGAATAAACGGGAATGAAAAAACAATCTTATCTTTTCAAACTGATTCTGTACACTCTGCCGGTTATTTTAGCCGCTTCATTCATACTGAATCCTATTAGCACGGACGCTCTCATAATTTTCCTTATAGCGGTTTCTCTTATACTCATTATTTCCGCCGCCCTAAATTTCAAATTCCTGCATCC
>CAIKZJ010000196.1 GCA_903831845.1 uncultured Ignavibacteriota bacterium | reverse complement strand
TGTAATCGACCAGTTTGTCCAGTTCGCGCCGGAATTTGTAGTTACGGCAAACGTTCCGTTATGTCCGCAGACATAACCGGTATTTTCATTTGCAAACCAGATGCCGTAGAAACTATAAACTGATGAAGCTCCGTACGGATATGATTCAGTCCAGCTGATTCCGCCGTTAGTTGTCTTTCTTACTTTTCCCTTCACGCTTGATACAAACCCTGTCTGCGCGTTGATGAAGCACAGGCCGAGGTAATTGCACGTGTCGGATGAACCGACAAAAGACCAGTTTGCCCCGCCGTTAGTAGACTTGAAAATCTTCGAACTGTCGCCGGCTATGAACGCGGTGGTTCCGTCGAGAAACTGCACGCGGTTCAGATTGCGGTATCCGGGCGACAGTGTTGACACGGACCAGTTAACGCCTGCGTTGGAAGAAAACGCTACAGTTGAGCCCGTGCCGACAGCGACGACATTATTCCCGTATCCCGAAACGGATTTAAAGAAGACGTTTGACGGCATACCCGATACGGGCAGCCAGATATCGCCGTTGTTTGTTGAACGAGCAATGCAACCGGAATCCCCGACTGCGTAAGCGTAATTGCCGACACAGCGGACACTTCTCAAATCTTTCTTCACTGCGTAAGCTGTCACGTAGTTCCAGTTGAGCCCCGCGTTCGTAGTACGTATTATAAGTCCTTCCTTGCCGGTTGCAATTCCCAGGTTCGCGTCCCAGAAATTAACGGAAGAGCCCACCATTCCATTATACACGTCGAAAGTATAATTCAGATTCCACGTCGCGCTCCCGTCGGTGGTTTTAAAAAGGTAACGGTAATTTTTGTAGAAGCCTGTATTCGCGTTAATAAAATTAATTGCTTCCGGACTAGTCGGAGTTGAAATACTTGTAGTCCAGTTAAATCCCCCGTTAGTAGTTTTCCAGATTTTCCCGTACTGGCTTGTAGCGGCATAACCTGTACTGGCATCCAGGAACTGAAGTTTGCTGAAACAGAGACTCATATCATAAATTCTGCTTTGCCAGTTCAGGCCGCCGTCTGTCGTAGCATAAAAAGCGCCTGTATCGCCGGCGATATATCCCGTGTTTGAATTCACGAAAGAAATCGCATACAGTTTTTTATCGACGAGATTTGTTTTTGTCCAGACCGAACCGGCGTTTGTCGTAAGGAAAACCTTTCCGTGCTCGGTTACGCACAAACCGGAAGCGTTATTTTTAAAATAGACGTCAAAAATGTTAAAAGATTCGGCAAGACTTTTGTCTGTCCAGCTGAATCCTCCGTTCGTTGTCATAAGCAATTTACCGTAATTACCGGCGGCCCATCCCGTATTGTCGTTTATGAACGAGATAGTCCGCATGTAATCCGGAAAAACGTAAATTACATTCCAGTTGAGACCGTAGTTTGTTGTTCTCTGTAAAGTATACCCCTGTGTAGCGTAAGCGGTTCCGGTCGGCAGAATTTTAACTTCGGATGTTGTCGAGCCCTGCGGAAGCGGGTTCTGCCAGAACCATGCAGTTTGAGAAAAAGAAATCGTAAAGGATGAGATAAAGATTACCAGAAAAGTAAATTTTTTCATGCCTTTGATTTTGATTAATGGCTGAGGAAATAACAGTATATAAAGTTATAGAAATTTGCGTGAATAATCAAAGTAAAATCGGCGGTTTTAATATCGCAGTCTAAAAGAGATATGCATTTTGCCGGATTCAGTGTACAAACGGGGACGAAAACTGAAAAATTATTCAATAGTTTAATAATTTTTTAAGATGTATCTTTGATTTTTAAACCTTAGAAAAACGCTAAAAACACACTGATTTAAGGGAATTTATGCAGGAAGTTCTAAACCAATTAAGGGAATTATCGAACAATTTATACTGGACGTGGAACAACGATTTCATGGCTATTATGGAGGAGATAAACAGGGATTTCTGGAAGTGGTCTTCTAAGAATCCCGTGAAATTTTTCGAGGCGATAGACAGGCAATACCTGTTCGACATAATCGAGAAAAAGAATTTAAGATACAGGGTACACAACCTATACAGGGACTACAGGAAGTACATCACATCGAAGGAAACCTACTTCGAGAAAAAATATTACAAGACTGACAAGCCGGAGATTTGCTATCTTTCGGCTGAATACGGATTATCGAAGAGTCTGAAATTTTATTCGGGCGGACTCGGAACGCTTTCGGGCGACCATCTGAAATCGGCTTCGGATCTGGGAATACCTCTCGTTGCTGTCGGGCTCGCTTACTCGCACGGATATTTCAGGCAGATAATCACGGACGACATGCACCAGTCGGAATTATACGAGCAGAGCGATTTCAATTCGATGCCGATGCGGCTTGTGCTGGACGAGGAATTCAGGCCCGTAAAGATTTCAATCGACCTGCCCGGAAGAAAACTCTACGCGCAGATATGGCAGTTGAACGTGGGCAGGATAAAACTGTACCTGCTTGATACGTTCGTGGACGAAAATACTGTCGACGACAAG
>CAIKZJ010000195.1 GCA_903831845.1 uncultured Ignavibacteriota bacterium | reverse complement strand
TGCCATGTGAAGGCGCGGAATCATGGAGTCTATCTGTTCGATCGACAGGTTTGTTTTCGCTATCATTTCGAGTGTTTTGGCGATTGCAAACATGCCGTCGGTCGCATACAGGAATTCAGGGAAGAACACGCCTCTGCGCGTTCCGCCGACGAATTTTACATCCTTGTCGTTGCATGCGGTCATCATGTTGTAATGCGAATCCTTTACGCGTATTACTTCAACGCCGTATTCGGCAGCAACGAGATCGACTTCCCGGGATGCCTGAACGGGCACGGCGATTTTCTTCACGCCCGGAGTAGCCGTCAGGAACAGTTTCAGCATGACTGCGAGGAACCTGTAATCGTCAATAATCCTGCCTTTGTCAGTAGCCATCCATAATTTTTCGCCGCCCGCGTCAATCATGAATCCGATATCCGAATCGAGCGATTTAACAACGTAGCAGAAATTATCCAGCGACTTCTTAAAGTCTGAAGGTTCGCGTGTGATTCTCTCTTTGTCGAGGTGCGCGGAAAGCGATACAACTTCGCAGTTAAACTCGCCGAGTATATTAGGGAATATCGTAGAAGCTATGCCGTACGAATAATCGAGAACTATCTTAAACTTGCGTTTGCGTATTGCTTCTATGTCGAGCGATTCGATAAAATGCTCTTTATATTTTTCGTTAGTGCGTTCCGGGAACTTGAGCATGCCGACGTCGGCATAATCCGCTCTTCTGTATTCTTCGCTGAAGAATAGGCGTTCGATTGATTTAGTCTTGTTGGACGAAAGGTCTTTCCCGTCCTTGTCCATGAAAATAATGTCGGTGGAGCCCGGGTCGAACGGGGATTTGCGGACGAAGATACCTCCGGAATGCCCGCCGCTCTTGAGTTCCTGTCTCATAATGGGTATCGGAATTACCTGCAGGTCGAAAACGTTAACTCCCGCGGAGAGGATTCCTGACGATATTGAGCGTTTAATCATATTTGAAATATCGTCTATATCCCTGCCCACAAGAACGCTTTTATTCTGTCCGACGAACGCGCCGTAAACGGAGCCGAGTTTGGAGCCGAACTCCGGATTAATCTGAAGGTTCGAAAGTCCGGTTATTCTTGAATCGGTGAAAAGGTCGTTGAAGAATGTATCTTCCTGAATAAGGCTTCGCGTGACCTTCGCGTTATTATCGATGTTTTTCTTGTCCCAGATCTTGATGCTTGAACTGACGAAGACGTTCTTGCCGATATGGCAGTTGTCGCCGATGAAGACGAAATCGTTTATTCTTGTGTTCTCGCCGACCTCGCAGTTCTTGCCGATGACGTCGAAGATAATTTTGGAGCCCGTGTGAATAATCACATTATTCCAGAGAATCGAATTCTTAACTTCGGCTCCTTTTTCAATGAGCACTTCGCTGCCGATAATGCTGTTTTCAATAAGCGCGCCTTTTTCAATGTTCGCGTGGGCGTCGATGCAGTTCGTGCCGTTTTTCGGAAAATCGATGTGGCTTAGTTTTCCTTCGAGAACGTCCATGTTCGCGTATATATATTCTTCGAGGTTGCCCACATCGCGCCAGTAGCCCGTGCTCTTGTGTCCGTATATTGGAATATTATTGTTCAGAAGGAACGGGAACAGGTCTTTTGAAAAATCGAAGTTCTCGCCTTCGGGAATATAATCGAATATTTTTTTGCTGAAACAATATATGCCGGTGTTTATAGTATCGGAGAAGACTTCGGAGGACGAAGGTTTCTCGAGGAATCTGACGATTCTGTTCTCGTTGTTAGTAAGTACGATGCCGTACTGGAGAGGGTTATCCGAACTGAACAGAGAAATAGTCGCCGTTGAATCTTTTTCGTGGTGGAAATTATAAATATCCGTCAGGTTGAAATCGGTGATAACATCGCCGCTGATGACGAGAAACTCGCCGTCGATATATTTTTCTGACAACTTGACGGCGCCCGCCGTGCCGTAATCCTTATCGGGCAGGACGTAGTTTATCTTCACGCCGAATTTCGAGCCGTCGCCGAAGTAACGTCTGATGATTTCCGGCTGGTAATAGAGCAGCATCACGTAATCGGTAATGTCGTGCTTCTTAAGCAGAGTTATCACGTGTTCCAGCATCGGTACGTTGACGATGGGCACCATCGGTTTCGGGATGTTGTTCGTAAGCGGGCGGAGTCTGGTCCCAAATCCGCCTGCCATAATGACCGCTTGTTTTTTCAATTAGTAATTAGTAATTAATAATTAGTAATTATCAGAACTATTATACGAATTTATCTTAATTCAGTCTTAATTGTCGTTATTCTTTGTTGTTCGTATTATCGAGAATATTATTCTTGTAACTTCGTCACAATCCCTGTTCATAGAGTCAACATTTCCTGTTTAATGAACTGTGCATCTCTAAGTATTCTTAGCCAGTAATTAGTTTCTCTGGCTTCTTTATAGGCGATTGACAATTTGTTCAGAAAATCTTTTCTGGACACTCCTCCGACAGCTTCTTCGACATTTGCGCCTATGGAGGTACCACTTCTGAGAATCTGCCTGCTTAAATTGTATTCTCTTTTTTGTTCACACAGATAACGGTACAATTTCGTTATCCTTACTGAAAAATCATAAGATTTTTCAATAACAAGATTTCCTCCTTTAGAACTCAAGTTATCCTCCTTTGAAAAACCTGAAAATTCTTTTTAGTAATTACTAATTACTAATTATTAATTACTAATTATTTCTTCTTGTCCTCTTTGTTGAAGTTGAAGTCTACGTCGGGGGCCTGGTCGCTTCCCTCTTTACCCTTGAAGTAGGGCTTTTCCCTGAAACCGAAGAGTTTCGCGGTTATGACTGTCGGGAAACTTCTGACTTCGGTGTTATATGCCTGAACGGCTTCGTTGAATTTTCTTCTTTCGACTGAAATCCTGTTTTCGGTGCCTTCGAGCTGCGACTGCAGCTGGAGGAAGCTCTCATTCGACTTCAACTGCGGATAATTCTCGGAAACGACAAGCAGTCTTGAGAGGGCCGATGACAACTGGTCCTGCGCCTGCTGGTATTTCTGGAATTTTTCCGGGTCATTAAGGTCTTCCGGATTAATTTTCATCTGACCGACGCGGCTTCTCATTTCCGTGACTTCGGTAAGAACGCTCTTTTCGAAATCGGCAGCGCCCTGAACCGTCTTCACGAGGTTGGGAATGAGGTCGGCTCTTCTCTGGTACTGGTTCTCGACCTGCGCCCATGCGGAGGTGACTTTTTCCTCCGATGAAACCAGAGTGTTATAACCGCAGCCGTAGAGCGACCACGCCATGAATAATACTGTAATAACGAGTAAAATCGGTTTTGTGGATTTCATAATCTTTTTTTGGTTTTCACAAAAATATGGATTTTTGGGGATTAAAAAACTATAATAAAAAAAGCCCGTATTCCTGAATACGGGCTTTATATGAAATCTTTCCTAAATACTTATTTTACCAGTATCATCTTTTTTGTTTCTGTATATGATCCTGATACCAGTTTATAATAATAAATGCCGCTGGCGAGCCCCGATGCATCAAAACCGGCATTGTAATTTCCGGCCTTCAGGTCCGATGATACGAGAGTTCTTATTTCACGTCCCTGTATGTCGTAAATTTTAACCGATACGAATCCGTCTTTCGGTATGCCGAACTTTATGCTCGTTACGGGGTTGAACGGGTTCGGGTAATTCTGGTTAAGGAAATACGAAGAAGGAACCTCGCCTTCGATGTTCGATATTTCCGTGGCTGTGTTAGTATAATCGACGACTTTGAAATCATCGAAATAGAATCCGTCGCCGGGTGTGCCTGCGTCGGTGTACATCGTAAACCTGAATTTCACCGTCTTGTTAACGTATGCGCTCAGATTAATGCTTTCATGAACCCATCTTCTCATTCCCGACCAGCCGGGCTGCGCCGAAGCCGTAACTGTGTATCTTCCGGGCAGGCTTGTCCAGGTGGTGCCGTTGTCCGTACTTACCTGAAAACGCGTATAATCGTAATATGTTGAGCCGGTTCTTTCCATAGCCCACTTCGCCGCGAATTCTACCCTCGGGTTGACTTTGCCTGTAAGGTCGATTGTGTTAGTGAGCGTGAACTGGTTATTCGTGTTGTCTTTCGTGTTCCCGTATCTTGAATCGGCAAAAGACTTAATGCCGCTCCACGAATCGCAGAACGATGTGTCCCACATAGTCTGGTTTCCAGTCTTCGTCCAGTTTGCCGTGCCCGTTTCCGCATTGTCGAAGAAAAGCGTTGTGGCTTTACCGACTGTTATCCTGAACGTATCCCTGTCTGTTTCAAGTCCGTCCTGTTTCACGCTTGCGACAAAAAGAATTTCATCCATATACGCAGCTGAATTCGTCAGGCGGAATTTGAACGGGTTAGAAGTATTATATTTTACCTGACGGGCAAGAATGCTGTCGTAATTGACCGTGTTGACGAGCGAAACCGCATTGGCGTAAGGAGTCGAAAGCGTGACTGTAACGTTCTTCGCTGTTTTTGAAAGGCCTTTGTTCCTGACGCCGAACTGGATCTGCAGTGTGTCGTTTTTTTCCGCCCATCCTTTTCCCACTACGCTGAAGTTCTGCATATCGACCATTTCACCGCCCACGTACGAGACATATTTCAGGAAACGCGTGATATCGGATGCAACGGGGATAATTTCAGCCTGCGTGGGCCAGAATCCCGAACCTGCGCATTCGATTACCCAGAGATATGTGCCGATCGATTCGGCGTAATCTCTTGTCGTGCCGTTAGAGTAATAAGCAAGCATCTGGAAAACAGTGCCGTACAGGTATAAAGTGTTCGAACCGAAGTTAGATGCAAATTCCGAGTATATGTTATAAGAGCCTACCGTATCCCTGTACCCGAATGGATTCAGTACGTTACCCGACACGGAATGCATCGAGATGCCGATTTTCGGATGGTAGAGATTCAGCATGCCCTGCACCGCCTGTGTCTCCGGCTCTGATGCGGCTGAAGGGCCTCTGTAAGTATCTGAGGAGGGAGTATTGCTGGAGCCGATATTATCGTAGCCCCACATGTATGAATAATTCCTGTTGAGGTCGACGCCGTACGAACCTCCGTTGTTTCTTCTGTTCTTTCTCCAGTCTCCCCCTCCGTTAGGGTTGGTAGTCTGGTTATAGTAATAGCCGTCTACGTTTACTATAGGCACAAAATAAATTTCCCTGTTGTTCACGATGTAAGTAGCTTCCGGGTTCGTGCCGTAGTTGTCGAGGAGCCAGCACATATAATAGAACAGCGTCGCCATTCCCTGCGGCTCGCGGGCGTGATGAAGTCCGTCGAAATAAATCACGGGCTCTGTTGCCGATTCATCAACATCGGCATTGTCGGAGATTTTCACCGACCAGATTACGCGTCCCTGTTCCGACGTGCCTCTGTTCTGTTTGGCGGTAATGAGGGTCGGGTATTGAAGCCTCAACGAATCAAGCTTCTGCACCATTTCAGCGTAAGTGTAGAAGCCGCCCATGCTGCCGTAAGTGAAACTTGTGATGTTATCCGACTGCTTTATGTTATCGGAACTCAGCAGTTCCTTTTGTGATGACTGCGGGCGTGTGCGGTAATATTCGTCCATGTCCGCGATAGTGACATCGTAGCGAAGACCTGTGTTGTGCAGTCTCGCAATCTCTTCCTGGTTTATTACCAGAGTAATGC
>CAIKZJ010000194.1 GCA_903831845.1 uncultured Ignavibacteriota bacterium | reverse complement strand
GCACATTGACCACATCGAAATGCCGTTGAGAGTCTGGACCCAGGTTTGAGAATTAATTTGACTTAAAGCCGCTAATGTAAGAAAAAATGCGATAATCCCTTTTTTCATAGCATTAAGGTTTAATTAAAGAGCCGCCTTATTGTATCTTAAATGAAATTAATAATCAATGGAGGATTGTTTTCTGTTATCTGATTACCAGATACCAGAAAAGGAGCGTGAGGCCCGAAAGCGGGATGCCGATTCCTACCATCAGGTTTGCGAGACGCGGGTTGAGGTTGTATGAGACTGCCATTACAGAGCCCATTACCATCGGAGGCATCGCGGATTCTATAAGACTGACGTCGACAGACATTCCTTTTTCGCCGGCGATGACGTAGTAAAGAAGATATATGAGCGCGGGGGCTATCATCAGTTTGAATAAAAGACCGACGAACATTTCTTTGAAGTGAACTTCCTTTATGGATATTTTCAACTGAAGTCCTACAGATATCAATGCGAGTATAACGATAAGGCTTCCGAGACGCTCGAGTATTGATTTCGTGAGTTCGGTGTGCTGGAAACCCGTGATTTTCATTATCACACCGGCGACAAATGCGATGAACGGCGGATATTTCAAAATATCAATTACGATTTTCCCTGCCCTGAAGTCTCTTGAAGAATAGATAGAGGAAATTATTACTCCCGCTGTCGCCAAAACGGTGAAACTCCCCGCCTGGTCTATTATCACGCCGACTTTCAGTCCTTCTTCGCCGAACATAGTCAGAAGAACAGGAAATCCCATGAATGATGAATTGCATAGTCCCGCTGTCATTATGAGCGCGCCCGTCGTAGACTTGTCCCAGCCGAATATTTTTGATACGATAATGAAGAAGACTACGGCAAACCCGAAAACTATCCACATCGAGGCGAGCGGATAAAGAATTTTTTCGTTGATTACAATCTGCGGCACATAAAGGAGCGCAAGTGCGGGCAATGAAATATTAATGATTATGTTGTTCAGAACCTTGTGGGAATCTTTCGGGAGCGATTTGACTTTCTGAAGAAACAGACCCGCCGCCAGACCGATTATAATCAGGATTATGTTTGCCATATTTCAAAAATAACTACATATTATTCCAAAATAAATGATATACAAGCGTATTAAACCTTGAATTTTATAGTCATTTAAAGGGTTTTATAAACAAAAGGAGAAACAGTAATGAAAAAAATAAATCTTATTTTAGCAGTACTTATCTTTGTCTCGGCTAATCTTTTCGCGAAAGACCCGGGCGACAAAGTAAATAATTTCACAGTAAATAATTACGACGGGAAAGAATATAATCTCGATAAAGCTCTTGAAAGCGGTTATGTCGTTATAATGTTCTGGTCGGCGGAGTGCCCGTTTGTTCAGCCGTTCAATGACAGAATAAATAACTACGTAAACGAGTACAACGGAAAAGGTGTTACGTTCTGGGCGGTGAATTCCAATTCGACCGAAAGCGTACAGAGAGTCGAGGAGCACGCGAAAGAACATAATTATGTATTTCCGGTTCTGAAGGACAACGATAATTCGGTTGCTGATCTGTTCGAGGCAAACAGAACGCCTGAAGTCTTCGTGCTCGGCAAAGACAGAACGATTCTTTATCACGGCAGGATTGACGACAACAGTTACGCGGATAAAGTAACTTCGACGGATTTAAAAAACGCGCTTAACGAATTAGTAAGCGGAAAAGAAATTTCAGTCAAAACAACGAAATCATTCGGATGCACAATTAAAAGAAGCGGAAAATGAAAAAACTTCTGGCGGTAATATTTATGCTCGTATCACTGAGCTCATTCGCTCAGGAAATAAAACCTGTAAGGAACATCGACGACCTTGAGGCGATACGAAAGGATACTGAAGGAAAGGTCGTTCTTTATAATTTCTGGGCGACATGGTGCGGCCCCTGCGTCAAGGAATTTCCCGACCTCGTTAAACTGTACAGCAATTACAAGGACAAGGGATTTACTATAGTTTTCATTTCGGTAGATATGCCCGAACAGGTAGAGACAAAGGTTGTGCCTTTCCTGAAAAAACAAAAGGTGGATTTCACGACGTATTATAACGATTTTAAGACTATAGACAATTTCATCAATTATTACGACAAGAACTGGGAGGGCGCGATTCCTTCGACCTATATTTACGATAAAAACGGGAAATTATCTTCGAAATTCATAGGCAGCCAGACGTACGAATTTTTTGAGGAAGAAATAAAAAAATTATTGAACTAATACCGTTCATTTGTGTTTTATTAACAAGTATCTTAAACGAAAAACAACATGGGGAAAAAAACACTATTAGCTGCACTTGCTATTGCCGTATTTTCACTGTTCATTTACGAAGGCATAATAGCATCATCGTCCGGCATGACCGGCAGAACGCTTAAACCCGGAAGTTCGTCCGGATGCACCTGCCACAGTGCCTCGCCAAACTCTTCCGTACTTGTGAACATAATCGGTCCCTCAACAATGGGCGCGGGAGACACGGCAACATTCATGCTTAAAATAAAGGGAGGACCGCTTTCGAGAGGCGGATGCGATATCGCATCAAGTTCGGGAAG
>CAIKZJ010000193.1 GCA_903831845.1 uncultured Ignavibacteriota bacterium | reverse complement strand
TACTACAAGAAAAACTGGCATGCGAACGCATATTCGGGCAACACAAGCGCGGCAAACGGATGGAAATGGGTTGAAGGATTTTTCAACGATACATGCTGGAATTTCACGATAGACTATTCACTCCTTTACGGTGGAAGCGTCTCGGCAGGAGACATCATCCAGTATTTCATTGCCGCCCAGGACAACATGGAGGTACCGAATGCCTGTATCTACAGAGGCGGAGCAGCCGGAACCCTTGTCAGTGTTGATTTACAGCCCGGCAATTTCCCTGTCACCGGCTCATTATACAGTTATTCAATCACTGCCGTAGTTCCGCTCGCAGGAGATTATACAGTTGGTCTCTCGATGTTCAATTTAATCACCGGAAGAAATCTGAAGCCAAAGAATTATCCGGTTTCAGATGAAAGCAGGAACAGTATAAAAGAAAATTTAAATCAGTATAAAGAAAAATCCGTCACACAGGAAAAAGAAAAACCGCACGTTAAAAAAACAAAAGTCACTGTTGCTGATAACGCTTTGTTCGAGGAAAACGGAAAGAACTACACCGGGTCTTTATATTCGCCTCTTACAAAGGAACAAAAAGTTAAGTACAATCTTTCCGACAGGCTGACAGGCGTTTATGCAAATATCACTTCGGCAGTGAACGACCTCAACAATTCGGGAATAAGCGGCAACGTAAGGTTCCTTCTTCTTCACGCAGCTTACGGAAACAACGGAACACCGGAACCTTTACCGATAAGAATTAACAGGACAAACGGAGCGAACCCGCTTTCAACGGTTACCATACAGCCGCAAACAGGAATAACAAGCACGATACAGAGCGACGACAATCACGCCATTTTTGACCTAAACGGAGCAAATTATATCTGCTTTGACGGACGGATGAACGGAAGCCAGTCCGGAAAAAATCTCACTATAAGAAATGTTAACAGTTCGTTCGACTCTTCCTCCGTCATAAGATTCATAAACGACGCGCGAAGAAACACGCTGCAGTACTGCAACATAGAGGGCAACAGCACTGCAACAGCAAAAAGCGGTCTTGTATTTTTTGCCGCCACAAGTATGCAGGGCGGAAATGACAGCAACTTAGTTCAGTTCAACGATATCAGGAACCGGAGCGATTCGGCAGGGTGCTACAGATACGGCATCTATTCGTACGGCTCCAATACAACCCCGGCGGCTAACAACAGCGACAACACAATAACCGGGAACAACATATATAATTTCTGGCAGAATGAATCGATGTCATCGGGAATATACCTTTATTACGGAACAGGAGATAACTGGACTATATCAGGAAACAGTTTTTATCAGACTGAACAGAGAAATTTCAACACCTCGTCAATGACGGGATGGAACGTTATCAATCTCGGTTTCCAGAACACAAACAACATTAATATAATCGGAAATTTCATCGGCGGAACAGCTGCAAACTGCGGAGGAACGCCATGGACGACTAATTTTGCGCCTGCGGGAAATTTTTCCAGATTTTACGGGATTACGGGAATAACTGGGAACAACACACCAAGCGGAATCAACGGCAACCGCATACAGAATATTGCGGTCACCTTTGATGTCTCTTCTTACACTTACAGCTTCCTTATTTTCGCACCGATTATGGTAGACCTCACCGGCACAGTCAACATCGGCACGGCCGGAGGTAATATTATCGGCGACACGGCAGGAACGGGAAGCATAAGCATAAACCTTACTGGTAATTCAAATTATTCTCCTTTATTAAGCGGAATAGAACACAGAGCAGACGGCAACGTATGCAACAACCTGATAGGTTCATTCAACATAACTGTCAGCGGAAATCTGGCAAACGGTTATGAATTCAACGGAATAAACAGGAACAGCATTTCAACCGGAAACCAGACTGTAACAGGAAATACTATAGGCAGCAGAGGTACGGCGGGAAGCATATCGCATATAGGTTCTAACTCCGCAATGAAATTCAACGGTATTAAGTCGGATGCAAATTCGCAGACTCTTTTAATAAGCGGCAACATAGTTTCAAACATAAACGGGAATTCAACATCGGCCGCTTCTTACATGAGGGGAATAATACACTCCGGACAGTCTGTGCCGTCAATAGTAAATAACGGCATATACAATCTGTATTCGTTATCGGAAAACGAAAATAACAATACTTCTGTAAACTGCGCTCTCACTGGCATTGCGGTGAATTCGCCGGCAGTGAACTCAAATATATCGGGAAATACTATAAACTCTTTGCAAAGCAGCATAACTTCATCATATAACACGAACGTAAACGGTATATGCGTAAACAACTCTTCGGCTTCAGGAAAGATATCAGGAAACAGGATTTACAATCTGATTAATAATTCCACAGGTACGTCTCCGGGGATAACGGGAATTGCCAACTGCTCGGGCAGCTGGTCTGTCTCGAACAATCAGATCACACTTACAAACGGAGAAACTGCCGCGAAGTATGAAAAGAATTCCGGTATCAATGCGGGTAATTTAAGCAGCCGTATGAACAC
>CAIKZJ010000192.1 GCA_903831845.1 uncultured Ignavibacteriota bacterium | reverse complement strand
CGCTCGCCCCAAAATAATAAGGCGTAAACATCCTTAAAACCTGGGCAAGAAATGTCAGCGATAAAATGCTTTCTATCAAATCAGTTTTCCTTTAAATAATATATTTTAACGATCTTATCGACAGCAAGTATTGAAAGAATGACGAGAGCCTGGAACACGAGCATTATTTCTTTCGGCACAAGTGTGTTCACTGCAAGACCGCCGTAGTCAAGCACGCCGAAAAGCAGAGCAGTGAATATTATGCCTATCGGATTGTTCCTTGCAAGCAGCGTAACCGCTATAGAAGTGAATCCGAGATTATTCGAGAACCCGAATTCATAATAGCCTTTATATCCGAAAATGAAATTTATTCCGACAAGTGAAGTCATTCCGGCTCCGATAAGAAACGCCCACATTATGACCTTGTTAGTCTTCACCCCGAGGTATCTTGACGCTGTCGGGTTAAGTCCGACCGCCCTTAATTCATAACCGAACCTCGTCTTGTAAAAGACGAAATAAAGAAACACAGCGAGAGCTATGGCGAAAAAGAAAGTCATATTCGCCGACGAACCCTGGAATACGGAAGATATATCAGACAGTTTGGGTATGAAAACGTTTTCGAGAATTTTTTCCGTTCTGACAGTCGATTTGACAGCGAGAAATTCTATAAGAAAATAATTCACAAGCGCCAGAGCTATGAAATTCATCATAATAGTCGTAATCACCTCGCTGACGCCCCGTTTTATTTTCAGAAAAGCCGGCACAAACCCCCACAACGCCGATACGCCGAAACCCGCTGCGATCGCTACGGGCATTACCATGATACCGAGCATATCATCGAAGGTATATGCGACTATGCTCATCACGAATGCCCCGATATTCAGCTGTCCTTCCGCGCCAATATTAAAAAGAGACGCCTGGAAGCAAAGCGCAAGGCCGCATCCGCAGATAATTAGCGGAGTGGCTTTAAACAGCGCCTGTCCGAGCCCGTAACCGGTTCCAAAGACCTCGCTTATAAGCGTTGCGTATATTACGAAAGGATTCTTTCCGATAACCAGAAGCAGCACCGATGTCAGGACTATCGTCACAATCAGCGAGAGAGATACGGATATTATTCCGGCTTTCAGTTTCCTGCTCAAACCCCGACTCCGATCATTGATTTCCCAATTTTTGTCATGAATTCTTTTTTCGCATCTTCACCGGAAAATGTAAAATCCTGTTTACTATATTCACTAACAATTTTCCCCTTGTAAAGCACTCCTATCCTGTCTGACAATTTCAATATTTCTTCAAGGTCAGAGGATATTATCAGTATGCCTTTGTCTTTGTTGCGTTCCTCGATGATGATCCTGTATATGAACGCCGACGAATTTATATCCACGCCCCTTGTAGGATGAACGAGCACCATAAGCTTGTTCCCCAGTTCAATTTCCCTTCCGAAAATGACTTTCTGCTGGTTGCCTCCGGACAATGATTCAAGAGGAGCAGATTCATCCGAAAGCCTTACATCATATTTCGTTATTATTTTGCTCGACCTGTCTCTGATCTTTTTGTTGTCATAAATCAGCTCTTTCTTTTCCCGAAGCAGAACATTCTCGCCGACACTAAATTCTTTTATCATCCCTTTGCCTATCCTGTCGTCAGGAACGAGCGATACGTTGTCAGCATTTATTTCGAGCTTGCCCGAATGATGCTTTTCCGAGCCAAGAATCGCCTCGACAATTTCGCTCTGCCCGTTGCCCTCAACGCCGCAGATTCCGTACACTTCACCTGAACTGACGCTGAATGTAAGCCCGCAGAGTTTTTCGACGTTATCCTTCTTAAGTTTTATATTCTCAAACCACAAAAGCGTTTCTTTACCGTTGTTATTCGTCCTTTCATCGGGAAGTTTCTCGGTGGCAACGTGGCCGATAATCTCGCGGCTGAGTTCATTAAGGTCGAGAGAAGAAGCGTCCACTTCATAAACAAGCTTTCCCTTTCTCAACACCGAAACCCTGTCGGATAATTCTTTTATTTCATTCAGTTTGTGCGTAATAAGAATAATAGTCTTGCCCTCGTCCTTGAATTTTCTGACTATCTTGAAAAACTCATCGACCTCGACGGGAGAAAGTACGGAAGTAGGTTCGTCGAAAATAAGGATTTCCGAATTCCTGTAAAGCAGTTTAAGGATCTCAACTTTCTGTTTCTGGCTTATGCTGATGTCCGACACTTTATCTTCCGGTTCAAGTCCGAGTTTATATTTATCGATCAGACCGGCAATAATTTTTCGGGAGTTTACGGTTTCTATAATGCCGTTTTTCGCAGGTTCGCTTCCGAGGATTACATTCTCGAAGACAGTGAAATCCTCAATTAGTTCGAAATGCTGGTGCAGCATGCCGATATTGTTCTTTATCGCGTCAAGAGGACTGCTGAATTTTACACTTTTTCTTTTTATCAGAATATCACCGGAATCCGAAGAATAAATCCCGAACAGAATTTTCATAAGCGTGCTCTTTCCCGCGCCGTTCTCGCCGATAATCGAATGAATCGCGTTTTCATTCACTGAAAACGAAATACCGTCATTCGCCGTAAACGAGCCGAACTTCTTGGTAATGTTCCTGAATTCTATTGCGGGATATTTGTCAGACTTCATTAAAAATCGACCCGGAATGTTCCGGAGAAATAGTTATCCTTTTTCTTAGTGGAATTATAAAGAAGATTATAATTAATAAACTTATACGAAAAATCCAGGAAAAACTGGCGTACGGGCTGCCATACAAAACTGAAACCTGCAATATCCCTGTCCACTCTGTCTCCGTCCAGGAACACGTTCTCCCTAACGACGTCTCCGTCTCCCCTGTTAATATCGCCGCCGTAATTAGCGATGAGCGAATCGCCGTTAAGCAGAATTCTGCTGGCTGAACGCTGATGCTGGTACGTCAGGTTCAATTTCAGCCTGTTGTACACATTCATCCCGAACTTTAAAGCAATTTCATCCGAATTCGGCGCGAGATTGTGTCCGAGCGGCAGCGACCAGTTCGTATACTGGCTCTTGTTCGTCCTGTGCGTGTAAACGAAAGGCGCTAGTTTCGTATACTCCAAAGCCGCAGTCAGTGTCGGTATTCCTGCAACGTCGTTCCAAAGCAAACCCAGCTGATAACCGAACCGGTTGTCGTTTGCAGGCATATCGGCCTTTTTATTTCTGAATAAAGTCGAAAAATTAAGGTCATCGATGAGCAGTGAAAACTGAAAAGCTACGTCTTTTACAGGATGGACTTCACAGTCGAATCCCAGAAGAGCATTATTTTTGTTACCGGTAGTGTTCTCTCCGGCGTTATAATCAGCCGACCTGAGAAAACTGAGCGGATTAAGATACGTAAAATTAAAGAAATTGTCCGTTACGATGATCGATTCCCAGAATCCAAAACGGAAAGCTTTTCCGAGACCGACGTCGACTCTGTGAGTCGCAATGCTCTTGCTTTGAATATCCCTTCCGAGAGAATCGCCTTTGAGACTTCCGTACATGAAAGAATACTGCACGGATTTATAAGCCATCTCGAGTCTTAAGAAACTGAACGGAACAGTGTTTGTCGACAGGAACAGTTTATCGACATAACCGAAGCCGTAAGTCATTGCTTCCTTACCTGCGACCACAGACAGCCATTCACCCGGAGTAGAGTATTTCAGATATCCTTCGTAGGTATCGAAATTATTTCCCTCATACCTGAACTTGGTGTTGGCTTTAAGTTTCGGGTTAACGGCAATAGCATAATCTATGTCTTTCTGTGAGCCTGAAAGTTTCTGCCCGTTCGACATTCTAAGATAATAACCGACCGAACCGAAAAGCGTGCCTCGGAACCTTGTTCCGAGTTCACCCAGGGCAATAGAATTGTTGCCGAGAGAGTCGGCTTTGGAATTCTTCTGGGATAAAAATCCGGTTATGTCCCAGAACAGCGACACGTTCGAATCGGAATAAGCGTATGCATATTTCTGCCTGTCGTCCCTGAACACAGAAAATGATTTAACATCCGAGAATAATGAATACGAGCCGGATAGTGTCTTGTTTATATCGTATGAATACTCAACCAGAAAATCATCGAGAATTCTTCTGTCCGTGCCGGACAGCATGTCCCTGTGACTCTTTATCTCTACAAGATAACCGCTGATCCTGCCCCGCGAAATAGGAAGCGCGCCGGAGTTATAGCCCGTGATATAATCCTTAAGGCTCATACGCTTAAGGAAATCATAAACCGGATGGTCAACCGGAGTGTACTCCACCTGTGCCAGAACGACATTCGAAACAAGCAAAAGCAGTAATAAGATTTTTTTCATCAGGAACTTCTCGCTTTATTGAATATAATATTTTTAAACGCCTTAAAGAAATATTTTATATCAGTCTTAAACGGATGTTTCTCATAAGCAAGCAGATACTTCTTTTCCGATTCCATAATTTCGCCGAATGATTTGGGCATGTCAGCGTAATAAGGCGGTACAAGGCCGGGTTTGTTCTTAATTCTCAATTGCTTGACTTCATCGTCATAAAGGTCAAAATAATGCCTGGAGAGCGGTCTCACGCCTACGATTTTCAGGTCGCCTTTAATGACATTGTAAAGCATCGGCAGCTCGTCAATCCAGTACTTTCTGAGGAATTTTCCCCAGGAAGTGACGCGGAAATCGTTCCTGAACTTTCCCCCTTCCTTAAGGCTGTGTTTATCGTAAAGATATCCCTGGAGAAATTCAGCGTAAGGGTTCATTGTTCTGATCTTATAAACATTGATTGTCTTTCCGTTCTTTCCGATTCTTTTCATCTTATAGAGCAGCCCCATCTGGTAAGGACCGGTTGTAAGCGGACCTTTGACCTTCCTGGCTACAAAGTACAGAAGATTCCGCAATTCCCTGAAATCGCTAACTTCAAAACCTACGGCATAAAGCCTTCCGAACACCTCCGCTTTTGAAACCGCGTTGTTTCTTGTCCTCAGCCAGTCAAGATTGATTTTTTTTGTTATTGCAAGTTTAGGGATTATACGGTTCAACACGAAATCAAGGAAATACAGAAGACGGCCTGTATAGAACGGGAACCTGTTGTAGACATGCTTTCTTCTCTGCTCATAAACCTCGACGCAGCCGATGAAATATCCTCCGTTATAAAGTTTTTCATTGATCACGTAAAGGAGTTTATTTAAATCCCTGAAATAATTTATCTTACGGAGATTGATTATGTTTTCAACCGGTTTGGAAATTGTCTCGAAATTGAACAAAGTAGAAGTGTCGAGTATTCTTGTGTGTTCGTGAAACGGATTTATGAATTTCAGTATATACGCCAGGACAGATTCATCGATCTGATTCAGCGGTCTGTTCTTCTCCTTATATTCAAATATTGACTTGAACAACTGTCCTGATAATTAATGACTTAATTTATTTAAATTTTTCAAAGTAATCAGCATTATTTTTAATATCCTGAATACTATGAGGATATGAATCTATCAGTTCGACAAGAAACGCTGTTACGTCGATCTTATCCGCAAGCATCACTTTCCTTTTCTCCTGCCATTCGGATTTCAGATCGGGATTAGACAAAAGTTCGACTATTTTCGAAGTCAGAAGACCGAACTCCGTCGGCCTGAAACCGAATGCCAGTTTGTATTTCTTTTCCTGCTGCTCAAGGTAAGAAATCCTTCCGACGAACGAATTAAGCCTTAATGACGGCGTGCCGAGAACGGCAGCTTCATTAGTCATCGTCTGGCTGTCGCCGATAAACAGCTGCGAATAGTAAAGCAGCGAAAAAATATCGTCGGGCTTTGATTTAAGCTGATATTTCTCGAATTCCCTGTCAATCCTGTCCTCTGTAGTAATGAAGACTCTTCCGAATTTTGTCAGCGTGCTTATCAGTTTCCGCTTTTGGTCCAGACTAAGCCCTTTTATACCGATGTCGTGATGGGCCTTGAAAGCATTGAATCGGAGAATGAAGAACTTTTCCTCTTTATCTATGCCGAGAGCTTCCAGCACGCTTTCATCAGGCTTGAACCTTTTTGGATGGAGATATGCAAGCTCATGAAAGCCGGGATAAACGATATGGCTCGGCTTGGTTCTTTCGTGTTTAAGCACATCGGGAGAGACAAGATAATCGGCAAACGGATGCGCGAATTTTGAGAACAAAGGTTCGACGCTCGAATCATCGTCATCGAATACGAAAGATTTCATTCTGGATATTTTCGAGGCGTGCGCGATTGTTATCGACGTACCGATGCCGAGGTCAATATCGAGCTCGTTTACGATGTTCTTTATTGAGTTATCGTACTGCACCTGCCTTATCGTTTTCCCGATAATCGAATGCGACTTCTGTCCGTATTCGATGTATCTGATGCCGTAGGTTTTAAGCAGTTCTTTTGCGGCCGGGATATCCTTAACGGTGATGAACACGTTATGGTCCTTCGCCTTCATTATCTTTATGAAATTTCTGAAAAGATGAACGTGCGCAGGATGGCAGATATCGATTAATAAATTCATCTGATTAAGCTATTGTATTTGCTGATTGTTTTATCGTGTATATACAAAACAACGTCTTTTATTATCTCACCGCTGTCTCCGGATGTCTTAATCCTTTCAATATTTCCGTCTTTCCTGGCGATAAAATCCTTATAGCCTGTTTCTTCAAGAAAATTCATCGGTTCTCCCGTCAAAATGTCTTCAGTGATAATAACAGGCAGAAATTTCTTTATCGTATCGACAGCACCGGTTATCACTCGCACATCGTCTCCTTCGGTATCAGTCTTGATAAAATCAACTCTTTCAAATGAATTCGTCCTTACATACTCATCAACTGTAGTTACGGCCACATTTTCGGACTGGAAATTCGAATATGATGTTTCTCTGTTTTTGGTGTTGATTGTCCCCTGGGTATCTATTGGTATTCCTTTGATAACCGGAACAGACAGAACGGCATTACCTGTATAATCGCTCACTGCAGAATGTATTACCGTAACGTTATCATATCCGGCAAAATGCCGCATAAGAATTTTGACGCAGGTTCCTGAAGGCTCAAAAGCATGCAGTTGAACGCTTCTGCCTTTCACTTCAGACAGTCTTAACAGATACTGCCCCATATTGGCGCCTATATCGAGAAACACATCTCCGGACTTAAGCACCGTTTTTAAAAATTTTGTTATTTCGTATTCACCGCCGAGCTTATGCTTCAGCAATATTTTAAGGAATTTGATTTTCCCGTAATTGCCCGCCCCCAGCAGCCTGTGAGCGATGAATTTCTGCGAAAAATGTTTAGTACGTTTTTCCATTTTTCATCAGATTAATCACTGTATTATAAATCAGGTCCGAGACGTCGACCCATTCCTCCTGAAGGTCTTTCCTGAACCTGTTTCTTTCCGCCTCCGAATACTTTATCTGTTTAAGCTTTTCTACTGAATTTATCACTTCTTCCGGTCTGACATGGTAGAGCATTTTTTTTGCCTCCAGTATACCGTTGGCTTTCATTTCCCTGAAGCCGCAATAAATGCTCGGAACACCGAGCATAGCGCCTTCCCTGGCCATACTGTCGCCGGAAGATATCACGAGTTTGCTGTAGTAAATTATACTGTGAATATCTTTAATCGGCTCTTCGAGAATCTGCCAGTTGTCGGGATAGTATCCTGTTTTCTTTTTATTCTCAAGAGATAGCACAACGTTTTCTTTCCGGCTCATTTTCCGCGCAAATGTCGCAACGATATTTGCCTTTTGCTTTACGTAATTTAGAGACCCGGTGCTTATTTCCCTAATAAAAATGTAATCATTTTCCTTCAATCCGTATTTCTTCAAAACTTCGGGGTTTGGCGTGAAGTATCTCGGAGACAGATAAGCCCATTCTTTCAGTGCTTTGAAATTCCTTATGTTTCCGAAATTTTCGATTATCGGCGGAAAAAACAGCTGCGTGGCTGTCAGTTTCTCGAGTATCGTGTTCAGACCCCTTTCCGGATCATCGTCGAATTGAAAATTCGGCAGGGACATCATTTTCAACACGCCTCCGAAATTAAAACTGCCTACACCCAGCCCGACGTCGAACCTGTTCCTGTACAAATATTTTACAAGCTGGAAAAATCTCTTCAGATTGGCATCGTAGATAACCGATATTCGTGAGCCCCTGTGAATTCCGATTTTAACCGTGACAAACTCGCTGTATTCTTCCGCAACTATAGAAGGAAGTTTCCCGCGGTCAAGATATATGATAGTGACGTCATGACCTTCATCTTTGAACCTGTTTGCAGCTATCTTGAAAAAATTCACGTGCGCCGGATGCCCTATATCAATCGCTATCTTCATTTTACTTTTTGAATTTTCTGCCAGATCCTGAATCCGGCTTTTGATATTTTCATGACGGAAGGTTTGTGAATAATTTCGTACCTGCCTGTATTGAGCTCATCCCCTCCGAACTTTTTCTTGAAATCCCTTACTCCGTATTCCTTGCCCGGACTTCCCGCGCCTCCAAAATCGAAAACGCTGTAATTGTTTAAGATGCTCCACTTTATGACTTCCCAGGTTATGAGGTCGTTAGGACATTTCTTCAGATATTCATCATAACTGCCGGCGTACCAGTCGTAAACAATTCCCTTAAAGCACAGAACGTACATAACGCCCACAAGTTTGCCTTCATAGTATCCTCCGAATATCCTGAATATCCCGTCATTACCCATAATTTCAAGCGCTGTGCTGAAATACTCATACCCCGGCAACGGAAGTTTTGCCCGCCCGTAAATTTTTTTCAGAACATTATATGCATCCACAGATTCATTCTTATAATCAATCTCCGAAAAAGTTATTCCCTCTTTGACTGCTTTCCTTACCTCATTCCTTCTTTTTGAATGCAGTTTTTTCCAGCACTCT
>CAIKZJ010000191.1 GCA_903831845.1 uncultured Ignavibacteriota bacterium | reverse complement strand
TCGGTCAACGCTCTGGTTAACTTTATTTGGGGTATAAATTAAAAATTAAATTATACTTAAGTGTTAGAACAAACATTAAATAGTCTATACGGCTTTCTGCCCGAAACTGTGCTGATAGTTTCGATGATCGTCACCATTATCCTCGACCTTATCATAAGGAAAAAATCGGTCGTGGTTACTGCGGTCGGAATAATCGGACTTCTTGTCAGCATGTACTACGCTTACCTCCAGATCGGGGTTAAGTCGATACTCTTCGCGGGTATGGTGGTCGTTGACCCGTTCTCCGTTTTCTTCAAGATGATACTCGGGCTGTCCACGATCCTCGTGCTGCTCTTTACTGCATTCTCGAAGGAGATACAGGATTCGACTCACAAGAACGAACACGTGTACCTTATGACTGCAATGGCTCTCGGAGCATATCTGATGGCTTCATCGGTAAATATGCTCATGATGTATCTCTCCCTCGAAACGGTCAGCCTTACATCTTATATACTCGCCGGTTATACGAAGAGAGTGAAACGCTCTTCCGAATCCGCGATGAAGTATATAATCTACGGCGCGGCATCGTCAGGCATTATGATCTATGCCATCAGCCTTCTTTACGGATTTACGGGAACGCTTAATATTTACGAAACAAGCATATTCCTTTCAAAGGTGAACCTGACAGGGAATCCTCTGATTGTGATTTGCATTATTATGATACTTGCCGGATTCGGCTACAAGATTTCATCCGTGCCTTTCCACTTCTGGACGCCGGACGTTTACGAAGGAGCCCCGATTCCTGTTACCGCGTTCCTCGCGGTCACGTCATCGGCAGCCGGTTTTTCCGTGCTTATAAGGTTCATTACGAACTCTTTCCTCGCGGGAAGCCTGATAAGCAACGGCTACTTCGTTGTAATCCCGGGTGTGAACTGGAAGGAAATAATAATCGTGCTTTCCGTAGCGTCGATGGTTCTCGGTAATTTCGTCGCCGTTTGGCAGACAAGCGTGAAGAGAATGCTTGCATACTCGTCGATTGCGCAGGGCGGCTACATACTGCTCGGTCTTTCGGTGGCAAACCAGCAGGGGATAGCAGCGATGCTTATTTATCTGATGGCTTACCTCTTCATGAACCTCGGAGCGTTCTACGTGCTCATACTTATCGCGAATAAACTCGATACAGACGAGCTCATCGGAATGAAGGGGCTCGGCTACAAAGCGCCCGCGGTATGCGTTGGGATGGGTGTCTTCATGTTCGCGCTTTCAGGCGTGCCCTCGACTGCGGGATTCGTCGGGAAATTTTATCTGTTCACGGCGTTAATCGAATCAAACATGGTCTGGCTCGCTATCGTCGGTCTTATGAACAGCGTCGTGTCGCTCTTCTTCTATATCAAGGTCCTGAAATACATGTTCCTGATGAAACCCGAAGACGGAAGCATGCAGAAAATGCAGTTCGGCGCGGGAGCGTACATCGTTATGCTTCTTCTTGCGGTGCCGACAATGGTATTCGGTATTTACTTTACTCCTCTCGTGAGAATCGCCGAATACTCAATATCCATGTTCGGCTTTAAATAAAAAGTTAAAACAAAAATTGTTTGAATATCGACCGTCAGGAGCTCCCTCCTGACGGTCTTGCTTTAAGGAAGCCATTTCTTAAAACTGGTTACCAAGCCCCAGCTTGGTAACCCGGAACACTGTCTCTTGCCTTCCCAAGCTGGAGCTTGGGAAGGAGAAAAGAAAATTAAACCAATTGCCCCGTCCTTCAGGACGGGGTTAAAGAGCAATAAGTAATGGGCTTTAGCCCAAAATCTTAAGACTAAGAGCTTGCCTACGCTTGAGCGTAGGCACGAGAAGAAACGTATCTTGCCTTCCCAAGCGGGAGCTTGGGAAGGAGAAAAGCAGAAATTCATTTTATAAAAAATTGCATTTCAAATTTTGCAATTTTAATTAAATTTAAAATTTACAATTTCTAATTTAAAATTTGACTGAAATGCCCGAAAAATGTTTCTACGATATATCAAACGTGAAAAAGCAGGATAAGACAGAATACCCTGACTTCTTCGCCAAATTCTACGACGTGCTCTACGATAAGATAAGAACAGGCACAGACCGCGATTATTACATGAAGAAAATTCTCGAGTGTAAGGGGAAAATTCTTGAAGTCGGCGTCGGTACAGGCCGCTTTTTCAAAGAAGCTCTTGAAAAAGGCGCGGACATATACGGAATAGACGTCAGCAGGTCGATGATTGACGTGCTCCGAGCGAATATTCCCGAGGAACATCATAACAGAGTGTTTGTAAAGGATGTGAAGGATATGAACCTCGGAGTCAAATTCGACCTGATCATAGCTCCGTTCAGAGTGTTCCAGCATATAGCAGATACTGACGATCAGATAGCCGCTCTGAATAATATTTATAACCATCTGAACAAGGATTGCTATTTCATATTCGACGTATTCGTACCGAATCTGAATATTTTACTGAATGATTCTGTAGACGCCCCTGTCTTCGAAGGGGAATACGAACCGGGAAAGAGCCTGAAGGTCGCGATAGACTCTCGCGCGGATATAATCAACCAGGAAATGGACGTTACCTGGAAACTGGAATGGAATGAAGAAGGCATGAAGATATCGAACGAATGGCCGACAAGAATCAGATACTATTTCCGTTACGAACTCGAAAACCTTCTCCGGTTGTCGAAGCTGCGCCTTGTCAGGGTTTTCGGCGATTTCAACGAGGGGCCTCTCACAAATGAATCAGCAGACTTCGTTCTAGTCTGCAAAAACGACCCCCTCAAAATTTAAAATTCAAAATTGAAAGTGCAAAATTACATTTTATAATGTAAAATGTATACCGTGCTATATCTGGTTACCAAGCCCCAGCTTGGTAACCCGCATTACCCTCGTTACTACAGTTTATCCCGAGACCTCGGGACTCCAGCGTAGTAACGAATTATCGGTTACCACTCCGGTGCGTGGTAACCAGCTGAGAATTTTACCCGCATTTACTAATTTTTGATTTTTTATATATATTTTTGATTTTTTATTTTTAATTTTTGATTTT
>CAIKZJ010000190.1 GCA_903831845.1 uncultured Ignavibacteriota bacterium | reverse complement strand
GTCATTCCCGCATGCTCCTGGCGGGAATCTGAAACAATATAAGAATTTAATCTTCGCTATTTTCAATTTGCGTCTTGATCCCCGACAAGATCATTCGGGGATGACAAGTAGAACTATTTAATCGAAATAATATCGTTGTATATCACGAAAAGCATCAATGCTATTAGAAGAATGAATCCTATATTCTGCAACGCTATCTGTATCTTGTAAGAAACAGGTCTCCTGAATATTGCTTCCCATACCAGTATCATGAAATGTCCGCCGTCAAGAGCGGGGAAGGGAAGTATGTTTATTACCGCCAGCGACATTGAAAGCAGCGCGACGAATCCTATGAATGAGAAGAATCCGCTTTCCGCCGACTGTGCAGACGCCTGCGCAATCTTAATCGGTCCGCCTATGGCTTTCTTGAACGGAATGTCGCCTTTTATTACTTTCGCAATCGATTTGAAGAAGATCTCTATGCCGTAATAATACATTTCACCAAAAGCGTGCGGAACTGCGGAAATTACGTTGTATCTTTTCTCTTTGATAATGCCTGTATATCTGGATGAAAACTCGGCCCCTATCGTCGAGTCGGCGGAAGGAGTTATCTTTGCCGTGTTTTCAGCTCCGTTTCTTATGTATTTGATCTCGATTTCCCTGCCTGCGTTCGATTTTACAATGTCGACAAATTTTATCGGGCTCGTTATTTTTTCGCCAGCAAGGTATGTTATCTCGTCGCCCTTCTGCAGTCCGATTCCTTCAGCCGGCTTTCCGGGTACTGTACCGTTTATTATTGTTTGTATGTTTGCAGAATAAATCCCGAATGGCTTGTCACCGAGAATTCCGACCTTGTCTTTCGGTATCTGAACGGTAACGGGCTGGCCGTTTCTCAAAACTTCAATCTTGATAGATTCGCCGAGGTTATCTATGTATAACTTGCTCTGGACATCGTCCCAGTATTCTATCTTGCTGCCGTTTATCGTTTGTATCTTGTCGCCTTCTTTGAGTCCGTATTCATATGCTGCGGAATTTTTTGCTACGTAACCTATCTCCGTAGTTTCGTATAAACTCTTGCCTTTGAATATTGAAAGCGCATAGAACACCAGGAATGCAAGAAGTATGTTCATAAGAACGCCTGCAGTTATTACAATCATTCTTTTCCATACCGGTTTTGCCCTGTATTCCCACGGCTGGGGCTCGGATTTGATGAAGTCCTTGTCCATGCTTTCGTCTATCATTCCGGGAATCTTCACATATCCGCCGATAGGGAATGCGCATATCCTGTAATCGGTATGGCTTCCTAGTTCGGCGCTTTCAGGCAGTTTTCCGAAAGTAAAACCGGTTATCTTATTGTAACCGAAAAGCCTGTAACCCATTCCGAATGCGAACACTTCCGCTCTCATCCCTGTCATTCGCGCGGCGAAAAAGTGTCCGAATTCGTGTACAAATACAAGTACTCCGATTACGATTAAGAAATAAAATATTGTGCTTATAATTTCCATGTCTTGTTGTTATCCGTTCTATACGACTTAAACAGCAAAAAGTTTTTTAAAATTTACAAATTCTTACTTAAAACATTATTTCTCGTAAATTTATCAATTTTTATTAAATCTTGAAGTTCATAATTTAGTACATTCTTGTGCGAGTCGAGTTCTTCCTCGATTATGCCTGAAATATCAAGAAAACCTATCTTCCTGTTCAGAAAAAGATCTACAGCGACTTCATTCGCGGCATTAAGCACCGTCGGATACGTACCGCCGTTTTTTATACTGTCGAAAGCAAGTTTCAGGCACCTGAACGTCCCCATGTCAGGCTTTTGAAATTCCAGATTTCCTGAATTTATCAGGTTCATTTTAGGGAATTCGTTCCCGTATCTTTTGGGATATGTTAATGCGTACTGTATAGGCACTTTCATATCCGGCACACCCATCTGCGCCTTAACCGAACCGTCTCTGAACTCAACCATCGAATGAATAATAGATTGTGGGTGAATTATTACTTCGATATCATTAACATCTATATTAAAAAGCCATTTAGCTTCTATTACCTCAAGACCTTTGTTCATAAGTGTGGCGGAGTCGATCGTAATCTTATTTCCCATGTTCCAGTTAGGATGTCTTAAGGCCTGTTCAACAGTAACTTCCGACAACTCGTTTCTTGTATATCCTCTGAACGGACCTCCGGAAGCAGTAAGCAGTATCTTATTTATATCTTCGTGATTTTCACCGGTCAGGCACTGAAAAATCGCGGAATGCTCGCTGTCGATCGGGATCAATTCGGCTCCGCTTTTTTTCAGGGTTTCGTTTATCAGCTGCCCTGCGACGACGAGCGTTTCTTTGTTTGCCAGAGCTACCCGTTTACCGTGTTTTAATGCTTCGAGCGTAGGAACCAGCCCTACGAATCCTACAAGCGAATTTACAAGAATGTCGTAATTATCCCTGCTCACGAGTTCGCACAGCGTGTCATAACCGGTCATAATTTCGGTTTTCTCAGTGAGACCTGAATCCTTGAATTCTTTCAGTCTGGATTCATTGTGAAGGACGATAGTGGAAGGTCTGAATTCCTTTACCTGCTCTTTGAACTTATCGATGTTGTTATTACAGGACAGGAATACAATTTCGCATTCGAACCCTTTACTGTTCAGGTTTTTGATTACTTCGAGCGTACTTGTACCGATTGAGCCTGTAGAGCCCAGTATTCCTATCTTTTTTTTCATTTATTAAGATAAAATACTCATATATAATCAAAAATACTAATAAAAACAAAAAACCCTCCTTTAAGGAGGGCTTTTTGAAAACTAATATGAAAGACTAAAGATATTTCTTAATAAGGGACATGAATGTTGCTTTATCCCTCGAACCGACAAGAGTTTCTACGATTTTTCCTGTCTTATCCACTACAAACGTAGTCGGTACGCCGTCCATAGGCGCGCCTGAAGCTTTTTCGAAAGCTTTCACGACGTTGTCGTTGCCGTCAAGAATAGGGTAGGATACCGGAATAGTTTTCAGTATGTCTTCGACGGTCGTATTTCCTCTCTGGAAAACGTTTATGCCGTACATTTTGAAATCCTTGTCTTTGAGTTCAGTGTTTATTTCCGAAAGTTCGGGCATTTCCTTCTTGCAGGGTCCGCACCATGTGGCCCAGAAATTCAGGAAAAGAACTTTGCCCTTCATGTCTGACAGGTTTACTTTCTTCCCGTTTTCTTCCCATGTGAGGTTAGGGATTGTCTTTTCGCCTTTCGCGTCTTCGACGGCTGAAATCTTGTAAATCTGCATTCCGCCTGCCGATTGCGTGTTCGTCGTCTGCTGCTGCTGAGTTGTTTCAGTCTTTTTCTGTTCTGTTACGGGTTTCTCTTCTTTCTTTCCGCATCCGGATAAGAATATTAAAACCGATAGGGCTGCGATTAAATTTATTATTCTCATTATGTATGGATTTAAATTATTAACGTTGTTTAAAAATATGATTTTTGGAAAATAAAAAGTAGTAAAATTTTTGATTGGCAACTAATCGGGAAATCAGGCGACGACGCTTTCCACGTCGTATCCTTTTTCCTTGGCGTACCTGTAGAGTTTCTGTGCAAGCAGTTTCCTTGCCCTGTGAAGACGGCTTCTGACTGTTCCGATGGGGCACTGGACGAAATCTGCTATCTCTTCGTAACTTAATCCTTCCAGGTCGCAAAGAATTATAACCGTCTTAAAATCGTCCTGAAGCGAATTAAGGGCTCTTGTGACTTCGTCGTCAAGAAGGTTGTTGAACACTTTCTCCTGAAGGTCTGCAGTATCGAGCCTTTCGGACTTTATCGTTTCGAAGAAGTTCTCGATTTCATCGTAATCGACCTGTCCGGGCGTCTTCTGCGTTTTTCTGTAATTGTTGATGAAAAGATTCTTCATTATGCGGAAGAGCCATGCCTTGCAGTTGGTTCCTTTTTCGAATTTGTGGAAGAATCTGTAAGCTCTCAGGTATGTTTCCTGTAGCAGGTCGTCTGCGTCGTCTGAATTGCCCGTCATCTTGTAGGCATAGTTATACAACAAGCCTATGTGGGGGAGTGCTTCTTTTTTAAATTCCTCTTTAAGCTTCTCTATTTCTTCGTCGCTAAGGTAACCCTCTATGCTCTGTTCTTCTTCTTCGTCCTTCTCTTCTTCGTAATCGCTGTCGTAGTCATTCTTTAATTCTTCATCTTTGCGGGCAGCTTTTTCCTTAACTTTTTCTTCCGGTTTTGTCTTTTTTCTCGCCATAAAACATCTTCAAAAAACTAATTATTTCATTAATGATAGTCAAGTTAAAATTAACTTTGAAAAAAGTTCCCGAAAAGTATTTATAGTGAAAATAAAATAGATTTATATCGTGGATTAAGTTCCCACTGTTAAGAGGAAAAGAGGGCGAGTAACGGGGCTCGAACCCGTGACATTCAGAGCCACAATCTGACGCTCTGCCAACTGAGCTATACTCGCCGTATTATACAAAATTATCCTTTTGGCGCCTCAATTTCAATAGAATTCAGAAACCACTCAAGCGCCGAATTGAATTCTTTCGGGTTTTCCATGTTGCAGAGGTGCCCGCTTCCCGCGATTTCATACATTGCAACAAAACTGCCTGCCGATTTAGTTTCAATTATTCTGTTAAAAATAAGACTTGTGTTTTCCGGCGGGGTTATGGCGTCATTTTCAGATGACAGAAGAAGCAGGGGGATCTCCAGCGCTGTGATTCCGTCCAGGGTGCTGGTTCTCGTCGAGAGAGCAAGAAGACATCCGCAAATGCCCTCGTCGGTGTTGTAACGGATTATGTTTCTGATTTCTTCAGTCAGTTCCGGGTCTTTCCCGGTTGTAAGGTTATTAATTATCTTCTCTATGTACGGGTCGCGTCCGCCGGATTTGATTTTTATTACGGCGTTTGACCGCTTGAGGAGCACATCGTCCGAGTCCTTCTCCGACCTCGTGTTCACGACGGTGAGTGAAAGAAATCTCGAAGGGTCTTTGACGGCCGAACGCAGAAGCACGTATCCGCCCATTGAAAGTCCGCAGGCATGAACGTGCTCGAGCTTCAGATGGTTTATGATATGAAAGAAATCGTTAACCAGCTTCTCCATTGTGAAAACATTGTCCTTGTCGGTGCTCTTGCCCATGCCGCGCAGGTCGTATGTTATAACCCTGTACTTTTCCCTGAAATGCCCGACCTGCCTGTCCCACATGGCGCTGTTAAGCGGAAAGGAATGTACAAATATCAGCGGTTCGCCGCTTCCTTCGTAATCGTATACGTTTACACCCAGTACTTTAATCTCTTTCATTCTCTTTTAGAAAATTTTCCAATGACGTGTTGAATGCGGAGGGATTCTCCATGTTTGACATGTGCCCGCTGTTCTCAATTACACATAACGCAGAATTCTTCAGCGCTGAATGCAGTTTTTCAGAGTCCGGCAGGGGAGTCAGTATGTCGTCCATGCCGACCAGTATAAGTGACGGGATGCCGAGTTTTGAAAGCCCTTCAAGATAATTATATCTTGTTGCAAGCGCGAGAAGAGCTCCGCAAATTCCCTCGTCCGTATTTCCGTCGATAATATTCTCGATATCTGTCCGGAGTTCTGTGTTATAGTTCGCTTCGTTTATGAGACGCTTGACGAAAACTGATTTGAATTCATTTCTTCCGCCGCTCTTGAGAAGTTTAATTGAGCCTGCTCTCGATGCAAGAGCTTCGTCGGTGTCCCGTTCTCCCTTTGTGTCTGCAAGAGTGATTGTCTTGAATAGTCCGGGATTCTTCAGAACCGCGCCCTGTATAATATATCCGCCCATCGATAATCCAACTGCGTTTACCTTCGATGCTCCTGTATGTTGAATGACCTTTACAAGATCATCGATATACATTTCCATCATGAACTGGTTGTCATCCGATCTGCTTTTTCCGAGACCGCGTACATCATAAGTAATGACTCTGTATTTTCCGGAGAAATACTCGGCCTGATTTCTCCACATTTCAGAACTAAGCGGAAATGCGTGAACGAAAACGAGCGGCTCTTTGCCGTTCCGGCTGTCGTTAACCGATATCCCGTCGATAGTATAATTCTTCATCATAAAGTTTTGTGCGTTCCGTCGCAGAACGGTTTATTGCCTGAATGTTTGCATCCGCACCAGGCAATTTTTTTCTCCTCGGTTATTTCCGTTTTTACGGGCGTGAACTCCGTTGTTTTATGAGCGCCGTTGCAAAAGGGCTGATTCGATGACCTGCCGCATGCGCACCAGTAATAAACGCCGGGTTTCTCGTCGCGCACAAAAGGATGCTTTGCAGCAATTTCGGGGTTATCCATTTTTTCACTCCTATATTGATTTAAACAGAAACTTTGTGAAATCGTGTGTTATGCCCGTGTCTTCCATTATAAGATCGACAAGCTCGGGACCGAAGGCGACTTCAGGCTCGTATGTCGTGTATACATAAAACTGCTTCATCTTTAAATATTTTCCGAGTTCCGGAGAAATTTCTTTCACTGAAAATTCTTTAGGCAGTTTCTGCAGCGATTCTCCGAGAACATCGCCGAATTTATTCCGGAATTTTTTCTCGCTGATGATATCGGTGAACTCGTCGAACTTTTCGAATATCCTTCTGCGTATTTTCTTTAAAGCGTTCGGTTCCATGCTGTACTGACCGGCCGCGAAGAGGAATTCGCGGTACGATAATTCGAAATAATACTGGGGAATTTCCGGAGTCTTCTGCCTTTCGTAAGTAAAAGCTGCCGCATAGTTCGTTTTATACGGCGTCTTATCCGGCTTAAATCGGATATCGCGGTTAATTCTGAGAATCGATTTATTCGTAATGAAAAAACTGTCGTCGATTTTCTTAAGTTCAGCAGCAAGATTGTCCACGAGCGTCCTCATGGGGTATTTAAGGTGGTTCTCGTAAACATCGCGGTTGGCGTCGAACCACTTTTTGTTGTTATACTTCTTGTTGCGAAGCTTGTTGAGAAAATCTACCGATTTTTTATCGAATCCGAGAAACGGTTCTTTTATGAAATCTTCAAGCATGAATGAAATTACGAATTTAAACTCAAATATATAATAAAAAAATTTATTACGAAAACAGGGAAATTTCAGCCGTACACTTTTTTAGACGGCCGGTGTTCCAAAATGTAGAAAGATTTAGTAATTCCTTTAATTCCTGACCCGAACCCGCTGTTTTACAAGTAGATTAAAATTAATATTTACTTTTAAAAATATTCTTATCATATTTGAAGGTTAATTAAAGTAACCCTTTTTAAATAAAAAAAAATTAAAAAAATGTCAAGAATCAAAGCATTAGTAGTACTTTTAGTCGTATTCGGTTTCTTCGGAGCCGCTTTTGCGAAAAACTTCCCCGGAGACAGAGCCGGTTGGAAAGCAGACTATCTTTATAAAAAGCTTAAATTAACCAATGAGCAGTATATGAAGATTTATCCTGCGTATTTAAGCTATGAAAATAAAGTCGACGATTTAAAAACAAAGAAGTTAGACAAGAAAGGCCTTGCAGCTGAAATGACAAAGTTACAGGCCGGCGTCAACGCTGAAGTCGAAAAAGTATTAACAAAAGACCAGGCCGCGAAGTGGACACCGATGAAGGACAAGTTCTACAAGATGACACCCAAGAAGAAAGTAAAAACAGAAAAAGTTGAAGGCGATAAGAAAGATGAAAAGAAAGACGTAAAGAAGGAAGAAAAGAAAGACAAGAAAGACGTAAAGAAGGAAGAAAAGAAAGATAAGAAAGAAGTAAAGAAAGAAGAAAAGAAAGACAAGAAAGAAGTAAAGAAAGAAGAAAAGAAAGACGTGAAGAAAGAAGAAAAGAAAGACGTGAAGAAAGAAGAAAAGAAAGACGAAAAGAAGAAATAAGCTCTGACTTATCGAATAAAAAAGGCGGCGCCGAAAGCGCTGCCTTTTTTTATTTGTGAAATTTCATTTTACTTTTTAAGAACCGTTACAAGAAATGTTGTGATTGAAACCAGTGTGGAAGTGATAGAGAGTATCAAATACAGATTGTCGCGGAAATGAAATCTTGATTCAAGCGGAAAAACAACCATGTCGCCCTGCATTAATACAGGATTCTTCTTTGAATCAAGTGATATTTTCTCCTGCCAGAGATAATCGTCATAGTTGAGGTTAATTATCGTGTCTCTCTTGATTCCGAGCGAATCGTTTTTAAGCCTTATTAACCTAATGTCTTCAAGTTTGGTATCGTTCGACGGGCCTCCGCATAATGTAAGAAGTTCAGCGAATTTTGTCCCGTGCGGTATGAGATACTTTCCCGGAGCTCTTATGTAGCCCCAGACCATTACTTCGATATTCAGCTTGTTCTTGTCGCCGTAATTGTAATAAAACACGCCTGTTTTCAGTTCGTCAGGAATTCCTACCTTTTCGGTTATATCCTGTGCCATTGCGACCAGCGGCATAAGAACAAGTAGTATTATTATAAGTTTTTTCATCATATTTCAAATTATGAAATTCAATACAGTGATTCAATATTAATAATTACATTCTTTCCGGAGCCGTTATGCCTATTATATTGAATCCGTTTCTAAGGACCGTCCTGACAGCTTCACAAAGTTTCAGCCGGGCTTTTGTCGTCTCTAAATCATCCGCATTAAGAACCCTGTTGTTGTGGTAGAATTTATGGAACGCTTCGGCAGTCTGGTTCAGATACGTTATTATCTTGTGCGGTTCGAGCGCGGCCGTTACCGATTCGACTTCGTCCGGAAATCTTGAAAGCACTTTGAGAAGATCCACCGCCTCGGGCTCCGTAAGCAAACCCGAATTGAAATCTTTTACTTTTATGTCTTCATTAAAATTTTCAGCGGCGTTCCTGAAGATTCCGCAGATCCTCGCATGAGCATACTGAAGATAATACACGGGATTCTTGTCCGACTGCTCTTTAGCAAGTTCTATGTCAAAATCGAGATGCGTGTTAGCGGCTCTCATGACAAAGAAGAACTGCGTGGCGTCCGCTCCGACGTCCGTAATAAGATCGTCCAGGTAATAAACGTTATCGCTGCGCTTGCTCATTCTAACGGATTCGTTTCCGGACCTGAATGTTACCATCTGGTGAATTATCACCTTTATGTTTTTTACATCATAACCCGCCGTTTCGATTCCGTAAAGTACTTCCTTGTATGTGTCCCCGTGGTCCGAACCGAAAATATCTATGATGTAATCATAACCGCGCTTTATCTTGTTTATGTGGTATGCCATGTCAGGAAGCCTGTATGTCGGCTCACCGGTTGATTTGACTATCACCTTGTCTTTCTGGAATCGCTTTCTGTCCATGTTAAGCCAAACCGCGCCTTCTTCTTCTCTGCTGGCGCCTTTTTCCCTGAAATCTGAAAGCAGTTTTTCTATGTCCTTGTTCCTGTAAAGCTCCGTTTCGCTGAAAAACACATCGTGCTTTATCCCCAGCGTTTCGAGAGTCTTTTTTATCCTTTCAAAATTCTTTTTCTCGGCATATTCCTTGAAGAAATCAATGTTATCGGAATTTTTCAATGTATCTGATTTTTCATCGAAGATGCTCTGCGCGTATTCCTTTATGTATTCGCCGTGATACCCGTCTTCCGGAAAAGGGAAGGAGGGATCGATAATCTGCATATACCTTGCGTAAACAGATTTCGCAAGATTGTTCATCTGATTTCCGGCGTCGTTGTAATAATATTCCCTGGTTACCTCGTATCCGCTCCATTCAAGGAGGTTGGCGATAGCTTTTCCCAGACAGACCTGCCTGCCGTGTCCCGCATGAAGCGGACCTGTCGGATTCGCGCTGACCCATTCTAAGTTTGCTTTCTTTCCCTTGTTTAAATCATTCCTGCCGTATTTTTCGCCCTTCTCAAGAATATCGTTCAGTACTCCTGTATAAATCGTCTCGTTCAATGTCATGTTTATAAAACCCGCGCCCGCTACTTCAACCTTGCTGAAATACCGGCTTTTCTTCTTAAGCTCTTCCGCGATCTCACCGGCAAGCTCCCTCGGGTTTCTGCCGGTTGATTTTGCGAGAACAAGTGCGGCGTTAACCGAAAAATCACCGAACGCTTTGTTCTTCGGAGGTTCGAGAGAAAAATTTACTTCAGGCAGTTCCTTTGCCTTTAAAACTTCCTTTACAATATTTGAAATTATTTCCTTCATTTTTATTTAAGCCATCCTTCTTTCCTGTACCATTCGTAGGTGTCTTTAAATCCGTCTTCCAGCGTGAATTTCTCTTTGAAGCCGAGTTTTCTGACGGCTTTTTCGTTAGAGAATACCCAGCGCTTCTGCGTGATATCTTTGCACTTCTCAATATTCAGCGTGGGTGCATTCTTGCTGAAAACGGAAAACATCTGGGCGAATGCGCCTACAGTGTAAACGAACCAGTGGGGTATTCTGATCTTCAAAGCTTTTTTGTTCATCGCGAGTGAAGCGGCCCTTCCGACTTCGTCATAATTATAATCCCTGTCCGAACTTATAAAAAACACTTCGCCGCTCTTTGTCGGTTTTACAGCCGCTAGATATATGCCCTCGACCAGGTCTTTTACATGAATCAGGCTTAAATACTTATGCCCGAACCCGATTAAACTGTTAAGCCCGCTTTTAAACGCCTTGAAGTACACGAAAACTTCCGTATCCCTCGGTCCGTATACAGCCGGGGGCCTTACTATAACGACCGGTATCGTATCCCTGAACTTAAGAACTTCCTTCTCCGCCTGCCTCTTCGTTATTCCGTAAGTCGTTATGGGGCGGGGAATGTATTCTTCATCTATCGGCTCCGAATCGGGATTAGGTCCGCATACGGCTCCCGAGCTCACATGCACGAATTTCTTAAGTCCGGGATTTACTCTCGCCGTTATTTCTATAATATTCTTCGTTGCCAGCGCGTTTCCTTTCTCAAATCCCTCTTTCGTTTTTGATTTCACTACGCCCGCGATATGAAACACGTAATCCATGTCTTTTATAACGGTTTCCAGAGCTTCATTCGAAAATAAATCTCCGTCAACGTATTTTACGCCTTTCCCGTCCAGCCATCTGGTGGATGAGGTTTTTCTTCTGAGGCAATAGACCTCAAAACCTTCTTTTAAGAGCAAATCAACAAGATGACTGCCGACAAAACCTGTTGCACCGGTTACAAATGCCTTCATTGAATCAATTTAATTTTATCGTAGAAGTTATCAATAATTATATGTATTTTCTATGTTAAAATTGTTGCTAACTTACAATTAAACAAAGAGAATGAACGATTTATTCACTAAATGCTACACTTTTACCAGAGCTGATGAAGTAAAGGAAGCCGGGTTTTATCCGTATTTCAGGGCTATTCAGCAAAATGAAGGCCCCGTCGTTAAAATAGAAGGCAGGGAAATCATTATGGCAGGCTCGAACAATTATCACGGCCTGACCACGCATCCGCGCGTAGTAGAAGCGGCCCATCAGGCCCTTCTGAAATACGGCACAGGATGCTCCGGATCGCGTTACCTTACGGGCACGCTTGACCTTCACATTCAGCTCGAGGAAAAACTTGCTAAATTCTTTAACAAGGAAGCATGCCTGCTTTATTCTACGGGTTATCAGACCGCGCAGGGCATTATTCCGACTCTGGTAAACAAGGGTGAATATATCGTTTCCGATAAAGATAACCATGCCAGCATAGTTGCTGGAACACTCATGGCTAAGGGAATGATAGCGGAACTGGTGCGTTACAAACACGGCGATATGAATGACCTCGAAAGGGTTCTGAAAAGCATTCCGCTGGAAGCATCAAAACTGGTCGCGACTGACGGCGTTTTCTCGACTTCTGGCACTATCGTCGATCTCCCGCAGATTGTCGAACTTTGCAAGAAATACAATGCGAGAATAATGGTTGACGACGCGCATTCGCTCGGCGTTATAGGCAAAGGCGGCAGGGGAACGGCGTCGCATTTCGGACTCGACGATAAAGTTGATCTTATCATGGGAACGTTTTCCAAATCGCTCGCTTCGCTCGGCGGGTTCGTAGTCGGCGAGGAAAGAGTAATTAATTTCCTTAAACATCATTCTCCGGCATTGATATTCTCCGCATCACCGACTCCTTCTTCCGTAGCGGCGGCTATTGCGGCACTCGATATTCTTACTGAAGAGCCTGAAAGAGTCGATAAGCTTCTTTCGAACGCGAAGAAGATGCGCGACGGACTTAAAGGACTCGGATTCTATGTTCTCGACGGCATCACGCCCGTCGTTCCGGTAATACTAGGCGATGACGTGAAGGTGTTCCAGTTCTGGAGAAAACTCTACGATTCAGGAGTGTTCGTCAATGCTTTCGTTCCTCCCGGAGTACCGCAGAATCTCTCAATGCTGAGAACTTCGTATATGGCAACGCATGAGGACAAACATCTGAACAAAATTCTTGAAGTCTTTGAAAAAATCGGCAAGGAACTGGGGGTAATCTGATATGCCGAAATATTTCCTTCTGACACTGATAATTTCTCTGATGCTTGCCGCAGGCTGCGGAAAAGACAAGAGCAGGGATAATACGCAGACTTCGGGAACAAAAGAACAGGAACAGGTAAACGATAACGATACTGCTGAAATGACGCCTGCGGAAATATTCGCCGAGGCGCTTGTTCAAAACGTCATTAACGATGAGAATGAACCCGAACTTGAAGATTTTATCGCCGAATCGCTTTACACGAAACTCTCGGCGAGTCCTAAAGTAACGATGGACAGAGTATCCTCTTCGTTATTCATAATCAAGTATTTCGAGAACGGCGCGGAAAAAAATCTGCTTCTGCAAAAATATTACAATCCGAAAGAAGACGAAATATTTTTCGAAACATCAGAAACACAATTCAGCAACACAAAACTTTTTCTGAAATAGAATGAACAGGATAATCGCTGTAATAGGCATGTGCGGTTCGGGTAAAACCGAAGCCGTTAAGTTTTTTGAAAATAATAATTTCAAAAAAGTTTATTTCGGCGAAGTCGTTATTGACGAACTCAAGGCAAGGGGTCTTCAGGTCACGGAAGCAAACGAAAGAATGGTCAGGGAATCATTGAGGCAGGAATTCGGCATGGGGGTCATGGCAATAAAGAGCATCGATAAGATCAGGAATCTGGTTAAAACCGGTAACGTCGTTATCGAAAGCCTTTATTCCTGGGAAGAGTTTAAAATAGTGAAAAAGGAATTCGGCGAGGCTTTCAAACTCCTGAATATATACACGACAAAATCAATAAGGTACGATAGACTGAAAACAAGACCTTACCGCCCGCTGACGGCCGTTGAATCGCTTTCAAGAGACCTTAGCGAAATAGAAAAGCTGGACAAGGGCGGCCCGATAGCGTTTGCAGATTATACCGAAATTAACGATTCCTCTCTGGAAGATTTGAATAAAAATCTTTTCAAATACTTATGAAAAGAAAAGATTACATAACCTGGGACGAGTATTTCATGGGCATTGCGATACTCTCCGCAAAAAGAAGCAAGGACCCGAGCACGCAGGTCGGAGCTTGCATCGTCAATCCCTCGAATAAGATTGTAGGTATAGGTTATAACGGTTTTCCAATAGGATGTTCTGACGATGAGCTTCCGTGGGAAAGGACGAACGATGAGGTCAACCTCACTAAATATCCTTATGTAGTCCACGCTGAAGCGAATGCAATACTTAATTCAACGAAGGACCTTCACGGTTCAAGGATCTATGTGGACCTTTTTCCGTGCAATGAATGCGCAAAGCTGATTATTCAATCGGGTATCGTTGAAGTAGTGTATCTTTCGGACAAATATAAAGATACAGATTCAGTAAAGGCGTCCCGCAGGATGTTCAGGCTTGCCGGAGTCAGGGAAAGACAATTGATAGTAAAGAATAAAAAAGTTATTTTAAACTACGAATAGTTCTTTAATAAAATTTCTGGTGTGAAATAGGGAATCCGGTTAAAATCCGGAACTGTCCACGCAACTGTAACAGAGAAGACCGTTCATTTACCACTGTTTTAACGGGAAGGCGAACGGAAAGTGCTCTGAAGTCAGGAGACCTGCCAGGAATTCCGTTTTTTCAAATTCTTCGCTGGAAAGAAAATGAAACAGAGACTCATTTGAGTTTTATGCCAATATTTCCGCGCGGATAAACCAAATGGGTTAATGAAAATCTCAATCTTAATATTATTAACGTTCCTTTGTTTTTCTGCAGCAAAATCGCAAAGCGATTTCGATTCGCTTGTGTATTCTGCTCCCGTGATAAATATTTCATCTACGAGAATAAACCTCACCTACGAGGATATGTTCGTGCCCGTCCGTGAATTTACAAAAGATGAAATCAGGAAAATAAACGGCAGCAGGGTTTCCGACATTCTTCAGAGAGCATCAAATGTTTTTATTAAATCCTACGGCGGCCTCTCATCGCTTAAGACGATTTCGATAAACGGTATGAACGCAGAGCATACTCTCGTTCTCCTTAATGGCACACGGCTGAATACTGTCCAGAACTCGCAGTACGACCTTTCACTTCTGTCCAACGAAGATATTGAATCGGTACAGGTAATGCCTTCAGGAAGCAGTTCTTTCTACGGCAGCGATGCGGTCAGCGGAGTCGTTAACATCAGCACTTTCAGCCGTTCTGGAATTTCCGGAACACGCAAAATTTCGGGAAGCCTGAACTTTAACGCAGGTTCTTATAACTACAAAAACGCAGGCCTCAACCTTAAATATAACTCGGGCGGAAATACACTGAAAGCCGGCGTTAACACGGAAAGCACCGATGACGATTTCAGGTACAACTATTTTGACGGCGTAAGGACTACAGAAAAAAGACGCGAGAACAATTCGCTTAAAAGAAACAGCTTGATCCTTCAGTATTCGTTTGCAAATCCCATTGACGCGCTTAATCTAATGTCGATGTACAGCAGTACTAAACGTCATATACCGGGCGTTGAAAGCGGCTCGGCGCCAATGAACGCTCTTCAGAACGATGAGGTATGGAATACAATTCTTAATTACGAAAGAAAATTCACCAACGGAAGCGTCCTGAACGCTTCCGCTAATTTTCAGAACTATCTCATGAATTACAGTTTTCTTTCATTCGAAAACAGTTTCTACAGGAACCTTTCCGCGGGAACGGCGGCAAATTACGAAATGAATACCGATAAACTAAAAATATCTTTCGGAGGTGATTTTCTCGCCGCAGGTATTCAGAGCAACGAACTTGAATCAGGGAAAAAAAGATTTTCATCGGCGCTTTATTCCAATATGATTTACAGCATTTCGGATAATATTAAGGTCTTTCCTTCTGTGAGAGTTGAAAATATCTCCGATCTGTCGAAAACTGTAATCACATCGAAGGCCGGTTTGAATATCAAACCCTTTAATAACGATTACCTTATATTACGTTCAAGCGCGGGAAATTCGTTCAGGGCCCCTACCTTTAATGAACTTTACTGGAAAACGGGAGGAAACAAAGATCTGAAATCCGAAACTTCTATAAGCTTTGACGCAGGACTTATGTCTGAATTTGTTCTCGCCGGTTCAGTGCGTGTTGAGGCAAATTATACAAAGATTAACGCATCAAATAAAATTGCGTGGATGCCTTCTACCGGCATTTACTGGACGCCAGTAAATATTTCTTCGTCGGAGTCCGATGTCATTAGTTCATCTCTGTCGTTCAGACGGGAATTCGGAGCGGGCCAGAGCGTTTTCCTTAACGCGAATTAT
>CAIKZJ010000189.1 GCA_903831845.1 uncultured Ignavibacteriota bacterium | reverse complement strand
TGTATTCCATTTTTATGAATTATAATTTTAAGAAATTATTTTTTACCGTGTTCGGCGGTGACGGTCGTAAAGAGGCCGCCGCGTCTTGTGAAGATACCCTTTACTTCCATCCATCTCGGTTTGAGGACCGAAACGAGGTCGTCGAGTATTCTGTTGGTAACGTTCTCGTAAAAAATCCCTTCATTCCTGAACGACTGCAGGTAATATTTCAGGGACTTAAGTTCGACGCATTTTCTATCCGCGATGTAGGAGATGGAAATTGTGCCGAAGTCGGGCTGACCCGTTTTCGGGCAGACGGAAGTGAATTCGTCGGTAGTGTGAACGATGACATATTTTCTGCGGGGATGGGAATTAGGAAATACTTCGAGAAGTTTTACCTTGAACCTGTCCGCAATGGCTTTATTTTTCATATTATCCCGTTTATTTTAAATAAATTTATGAATTAGCAAGGATAATTGTAACATAAATTTTTTTATAGTAAGGGGCATGCTTTCAAGATGGGTTAACAAAATATTATTCCTGGATTACAAGATTCTTCATCCAAAGGGATTCCACATAGGTTACTGCCCGAAATGCGGAGAATATGCCACTCTGGAGCGCATGCCTCACAAGAAGTTCTGGCAGAAATTCATTAAGATACTTGGTTTCAAGAAGTACCACTGCATGAAATGCAAGTGGGAAGGGTATCTTCACACGATAGGATTCACCGACAAGCCGAAACACGTAACGAGAAATTACCTCATTGCACTGTTCTGGTTCATAGTATTCGCAATACTTTTGTATTATTTCCTCAGCGATTATTACGACACGCTGGGATAGCGATTACGTTAGACCTGAAATGAAGGACATCATATCATCACCGCATAATTATCTTTATTTATTAAGAGTTAAATCTTATAATTAATCTCATGTTAGCTCCGGCATTATTTGCCGCGGTGACATGGTTCATATCCCCGGGCTGAGAATGTCCGGGGATATTTTATCGATTAGCGGTTAACTTTTAACATTCAACAATTTGAGGTGTTAAAAGTCAGATGTCAGAAATTAAACTCATACCCTACTTTAAAATACCTGCTGGTGTACTGCAGGTTGTCGCCGATTAGGTTCATGACGAGGTATACGTTTGAACCCGCGAAAAATTCATACTGCGCCATCGCGTTAAGCAGCGCGTTCCTGGTAAAAGTATCTTTCTGGAAGAAAGCCCGCAGGTAAAGGCGTTTCAGCGCTCTGTAATCGAGACGGGTATTTATAATCGTTCGTTCATCTCCGAACATGCTGTAGAAATTCACGTCTGTGTTAATCGCCACAGCGTCGAGCAGCAGATAATTAAATCCGAAGTAAGGATTTTTTAGATACGTTCCGAAGTACGGGCCGTGGAAGTAACCTGCGTAAACCGCATTATTCCCGAACACGTATTTCACGAAGTTATCGTTAAGGTAGTTATTTCTTTTTATGAGATTTCCTTCGCCGTCGATATCGTTCGGATGATTATATTCGAAATAAAGTCCGTACGAGAGAGGACCGATTATTTTTAAGTTTAAATTGGCCGTGTACCTGTCCTGAATCATGAACCCGTTGCTTAACTGCCTGTTCCTGTAGTAACCGCCGCTTAGGTTTATATCCGGGAAATACTTTCTAACCTTGTTCCAGTAATATCCGCCCGAAACTGAAATCTCGTCGTAATCGTTAGGAAGTCCTACCGAAGTATTGATAAAAGTCGGCGCCTTAAAACTCTTTTCAATTCTTCTGTACATCAAATCGGCAAAGGGACCGCCGCTGTTATCGTACTGGTAATATGAATAAATCTCATAAGCGCTGCCCTCGAAATTCGAGGCGTACTGTCCTAGAATTCTGACAGGATTTTTCGGAAATCTGTACTGCCCGTCGATGCTAAGAACTTTTTCTTTTCTGCTGATGGCTTTATCGTTGGAATAAAGCATCAGAGTCCCGACGGAAAAATCGCTCGAGACATAATTCGGCCTTGCGACAAAAATCTGCCGTTTGTTCCCTGTCTTTCCGACGTCGTCCTGCACGAACATTGCGCCCGCTTTGAGTTTATCGCTCCTGAAAGTGTAGTTAAACCCGTAGTCGATATTCTGCATCGAGCGTGTATAGAAAAGACTGAAAGGCGAACGGTAAATATCGAGGTCTTTGCTGAAAAATGTTCTTTTCTCCGTAAGATAAGTCGGCCTGTTGTACAGCGAGAAATAGTACGGATCGGCTTCGAGCGTGGATTCGTCGGTATTGAAAGTGGCTTTCAGTTTATGCTTGTCGACGGACACGTTGAACTCGCCTCCCAATTGAGTTTTATACGTCGAGTCATTGAACTTATTGCCGACAATATAAGGCGTTGCGTTAAAATCCACTTTCAGCCTTTCATCAAAAGGCGTTATGTCGATTTTATAAGTGCTCTTGAGGCTAAGCAGTTCGCTGTCCGGAACGAGCGAATAATAGTAGTACGTACCGTCGGGCCTGTAAGCGAACATCTGGAGGTCAAGTCCTATCTGTTTTTTATTCTTATTCTGCAGCCTGTCGACGGGGATTTTAAGTTCAGTCTCGATATAGCCGGGTTTTCCGTCTTCCGGAAGCCTGTAAACTGTAGTTTTGCTTTCCCAGACCCAGTCCCACTCATAAGACTGTGAGCGCTGGTTATACAACTGAATGTCGCGCTGGTTGTCGCCGAAGTTGAAGACAAAGATGTAACCGTTCTGTCCTTTGTTTTCAAGATCGAGAATAACGAAGAACTCGTTTTCTTCTTCTGTGCTCCTGTCCCTTATAAGGGATTTCGCGATAATCTTGCCGCGTGGATAGTACTTGAAAGCGAGGTAAATCGCGTCATTGGACTGTTTGAAATAAACAATTGTACTGTCGTAATCCTTGCTGTCCGAACGCGGGATCATCATGTAAAAATCCTTAAAAACCTTCGCTCCGCTCCATTCCGATGCTGCGATTTTCCCGTCGACGACGGGTAAATTGTTCACGCCGGAAAGTTTTTGTCCGAACGAAATACCACAGGGAAAGACTGCGAGGAAAAGAATTAGCGGTACGAGAATACTGTAAAGTTGTTTTTTCATTTTTCGGTTTTAAATTAAAAAATATCCTGTTTCTAATTTCCGGAATAAAACGATTTGGAAAGCGCGATTCTTAAATAATGCATCCGGATTACACACCCGGTTAACGGGCGTATGCGCAACAGAATTTTCCGAAAATTTTATCAGCAGCAATATTAAATTTCAAAACCGTTCTTCTTTTAATACGCACAGACAAAGTCATTGTTACGGATGCGAATTTAAAATTCCATAACTATGAATATATTTTCCGCATATTGATTACAATCGCGATTCTGTAACCGCAGGATTTGATAATTATTAATTACTAATTACCAATTATTAATTGAAATTCATATATTTAAAGGCAATTCAAAGGAAGGAGTAATCATGGGAGAGGATTATTCTAATCTCCAGAAGATGTACCAGCAGAGGTTCCAGACACAGGGTCAGCAGACCCGGATGCCGAAGGAGCCGTCATCATACAGGCCAAAGAACAACGCGGGATGCGGCGTAGTAGCCGCGCTTGCGGCGGGAATTTTCATCGCGGCTGGCGTAGCGGTATTTTTATTCTTAAGTGAAGGTTCATTCGACGTCTTAAAGGAAAAGGTCAGCGAAACCACATCGCAGGAGGACAAGCAGGAGCCGATGCAGAAAACAAGCAGCAAGAAAAAGCCCGGCGGCACTCTTACGAACGCTGTAATAATCCCGGGCGACGAAGGCCGGCAGAGAATCTGGCTGCAGTCGTGGGAAATGAAAGGCTCAAAGTATCTTCTCAACACATACCTTTACGACCCGTTTGAGAAAGAGATGCTCGGTTACACGGGCGTCACTTCGGCGAATTATCCTCCCTTATACGAAATGCTCTACGTCAACGGCGACATTTGGAAAATCAACTCATCATCCGGTCCGAACAAGGCGGGAGTTTACACGTACGATCCCGTTACCGGCTCCGAGAAAATGAACACTGAAAGTTTCTGCCAAAAATTTGAGGAGCTGAACGACGGTTTAACGCAGATTTACTATTACCCGAATCCGCCGAGGATGAACATCGAAACCGCAGACGGCAGGAAACCGGTTTACGACATTACAAGCGACAAGCTTTACGCCGGCGACACGGAATTCAGGAATTCGTTCAAGGACAAAAAGAACAATATGACCGTATTCGCGCTCGGAATAGAGAACTCGGGCGAGAGCGCGAGAAAGAGGCTGTTTCTCGTAACAGGCCCTGAATCAAGATTATGGTCGAGAAGCGTCGAGGAATATTATTTCACGTCGTCATCCACGCTGAAATTCATGCTGAACGCCGAATCGAAAGTGATAGCGAAGGGAAAAGTATTCCTTGAGGGAGTGATGCTGTATCAGGACGACGACGCGTGTTTCGTATTTCATCAGGACAAGACGGGTTCCAATGCGGAGAGATTCCTTTCGTGCATAGACAAGAGCGGGACGGTAATATGGTCGGAATCCACTGACGGCGACCTCACGAGGAAACTGCGGGCATCGGACGACAATTCGCTTTCTTCGATGTTCTTCGTAAAGAACGGGATAAAGCTCTCACGGTCGGGCAACCTGATATTATTCATATACGACAGGTACGGTTTCTACGGTTTCGATTTCAAAACGGGAAAGGTTTTGTTTGAAGTGGAAATGAAGTGAGAGCAATTAACAATTAGTAATTAATAATTAGTAATTAGTAACTAATAATTTTAGTATTTGGTTTTTATATAATAAATAATAAATCACTATTAATTATTAATTACTAATTACTAAAAGAGCTATTCTTCGAATTTCAGCACTGTCATTTTTTTGCCTCTTGTTTCGGGGAACGTCCATATCCACGCGCCTGTCAGCAGCGCGAATATTACCGCTATTGATATTCCGCCGCCGAGACCGTAGTTCGTAGCGACGACAGCGATAATTACGGGCGTGAAGAACTGAACACCTCTTGCTAGGTTGAACGCCGTGCCCATTGCCGTTCCGCGTATTTTCGTCGGGAAGAGTTCGGAGAACAGAGGGCCGTAGCCGCCGAACATACCCGTACCGAAGCCGACGAGGAACATGCATATAAGAATCAGGTACTGCTGCACTTCTATTATGTGCCAGAATGTCGTTATCATCAGCAAACCGAATGCCATGATGACGGAATATACCGAGTACGCCGGGCGTCGACCGAATTTATCCGCGACATAACCGAAAGTGAAATAGCCGAGGAATCCGCCCGTCTGCGTGAAGAGCATAAAGAGCGCCGACTTCGCCATCGTGAACTGCCGCTGCTGGTGCAGGTAGCCGGGCATCCATGAATAAGTGAACCAGTAAGCCGACATATCGAATATTGCGAGAACGAGAGCGAGAATGAAAAACTTCCTGTTTTCTTTTTCGAACAATGCGAGGAACTTGCTTTTCTTTTCCTTCGCGAGTTCTTCCCTGGTGAGTTCGCCCGCGGCGATCATCCT
>CAIKZJ010000188.1 GCA_903831845.1 uncultured Ignavibacteriota bacterium | reverse complement strand
GTGCGCTCGAATCCTGAGCTGATTGTCAGACTTACAGGCAAGTCAATTGAAGAACTGATAAACTCCGACACGACTCTGTTCAGGATAATGCTCAACGGAAATTACATCTCGCTTAACGGTTCTTCGAAAACGGGTAAGGACGTAAATATCATAAAGGAAATGGACAAAGGGAATTTCATCGTCCGCTTCTCGCCGAAACTTCAGGAAGGATTGAACACGCTTAACCTCGTCTCGAACAGGGGCGAGACATATGACACGCTCAAATTCGTTCTCAACGTAACGAGCGAAGTTTCGTTCAGGGATATTTTCAATTATCCCAATCCGATGAAAGACAATACCACGTTTACTTTCAATATTACAGGCGCCGACTCGCCCGGTGAATTCAGAATTAAAATATACAGCGTTGCCGGAAGAGTCATTAAAGAAATCGTCGCTCCGGGTAATATAGGAATGAACAACATCTACTGGGACGGCAGGGACGCCGACGGCGATTATATCGCAAACGGAGTTTACTTCTACCGCCTGATACTAAAAAATGATGTGGAAAAACACTCCGATATAAAGAAACTCGTAATCCTCAGATAAAAATTTTCAAATGCACTTGACAATATCTTTTGTCAGGTGTATTTTTGTATTAACCAAACGGTTAAGGTGTTTAGTTAAACTATTGAGTTTAAACAAATGGACAACAAAAAAGAGTTGAAAATAGACGATAATCAGGATAAAAGTACTGAACGGCTGATTTTTCAGGCTGCCAAAGACGTGTTTCACAGGAAAGGTCTTGCGGGGGCAAGAATGCAGGAAATCGCCGATGAAGCCGGTATAAACAAGGCTATGCTTCATTATTATTTCCGTACAAAGGAAAAACTTTTCGAGGCGATTTTCAATGAAGAGTGCAGCGGTTTTTTTGCCAAGCTTGCGGAGCTGATAAATGTAGACCTTCCTCTTCTCGACAAGATAGAGTTTTTTGTCGAGAACTATATCGACCTGCTGATGAAAAATTCTTACATACCCGTTTTCATAATAAGCGAAATGCACCATAATCCCGAAAGAATTAAAGACCTGTTCATAGACAGGATCGTTTCGGTCAAACATAAATTTCTCGGAGATATTACTACCGCCGTTTCGCTCGGACTCATCAGACCGATTGATCCGAGGCAGCTTATCGTGAATATAATGGCGTTATGTATTTTTCCAATAGCGGCAAGGCCGATGCTGACTTTCATGATGGAGATGGATGACAACGAATACACCGAATTCATCGAATTAAGAAAAAAAGAAGTATCAAAATTTATTATCAATTCAATAAAAATTAACTGATATGAAAAAGTTTCTGCTGGTGATTTTTCTGGCGGCGTTCGCAGGGCTTCAGGCGCAGGATAATTTCCTTTCCCTGAAAGACTGCTACAGGTCCGCGTATGAAAATTATCCGAACGCGAAGCAAAAAGATTATTACAAATCGATAAACGATTTGAAACTGAAAAACCTCGGAGTGAATTACCTGCCGCAGATATCTTTCAAGGGACAGGCGACGTATCAGTCCGAAGTAACAAAACTTAGCATCCCTCTTCCAACTTTTAAACCGGAAGAGCTTAACAAGGACCAGTACAAACTCACCCTTGACGTCAGGCAGCTTATCTACGACGGCGGAAGCACGTCATCAATGAAAGAAACGGAAAGCAAGCAGGTGCTTGTCGACAATCAGAAAGTTGAAGTCGAACTGTTCGGACTGAAATCAAGGATTAACGACCTCTACTTCTCCGTGCTCCTTCTTCAGGAAAAGAAAAGAGTGAATGAAACTGTAAAGAGGGACCTTCAGGACAGAATTTCTGAAATGGAATCGAGAATAAGGAATGAAGTGGCGACGGCAAGCAGTCTTTACATGCTTCAGGCGCAGATGATTCAAACGGAAGAAGACATACACAGCATAGAAACCGACAGGCAGTCGGCCCTGAAGATGCTCGGAGAACTCACGGGTACTGCTATTCCGGAGGGCGTAACGCTTGTAAAACCCGAAACAGCGAATCCTGTCTATGACAATGATTTTTCAAACAGGCCCGAGTATAAACTCTTCGCTCTGCAGAAAGAACAGATGAACTCGTACACGGATGTCGTATCGACGCGCATTCTTCCCAAACTGTCGGCATTCGGACAGGCCGGATACGGCAGGCCCGGACTCAACATGCTGGATAATACGTTTCAGCCTTTCTACATGGTCGGACTTACGCTTTCGTGGAATCCGATAAACTGGAATTCCGACAACAACGAAAAGCAGATATATTCGGTTAATTCAAAAATTATAGATTCACAGAAAGAGACCTTCGATAAAAATCTTAAAGTCTCGCTTGAAAAATTCAAATCCGAAATCGGCAAGTACGAAGACCTGATAAAAAAGGACGAAGAGCTGATTTCTCTCCGCGATAAAATTGTCGGCAGCGTTTATTCGCAGATGCAGAACGGCACGGTTACGCCGACAATCTACTTAACCGAGCTGAACAACAGGACGCAGTCGCAGATTCTTCTGGAGACTCACAAGGTCCAGCTGCTTCAGGCAAAAATTAACTATCAAACGGCAAAAGGAGTATATTAATATGTATAAAAAATTATTTATCCTTGTTCTAACCGCTTTCGCGGTCATTTCAATCAGCGGCTGCTCGAAGAACGAAAAGCGCTCGGACGCGTTCGGTAATTTCGAGGCGGTGGAAACGGTGGTGTCATCCGAATCGAGCGGCAAGCTCGTCGAGTTTAACGTTGAAGAAGGCCAGATGCTCGACGCGGATTACGTTGTGGGCCATATCGATACGGTGCAGCTGACGCTTAAGAAAAAACAGATAGAGGCGACAAAGAATCTCACGCGCACGAAGTTTAAAAACGTAAGTTCGCAGGTTGCCGTCTATCAGGAACAAAAACGCGTAGCGTTAAAGGAAAGGGACAGAATCGAGAGGCTGTTAAAGGACAATGCGGCAACAGGCAAACAGCTGGACGATATCAATGGCAACATCGACGTATTGAACAGGCAGATCGCGGCAATCGAAACGCAGAACGGTACAACAAACGAAGAACTGAAAAACTACGACGTGCAGATAAAGCAGATCGACGACCAGTTGAACAAGAGCACGGTAATCAACCCTGTAAAAGGCACTGTCATAATGAAATACGTCGAGCCGAACGAAGTAGTGGGGTACGGTAAACCGCTTTATAAGATAGCGGACCTTTCAGTAATGGAGCTTCGGGTGTACGTAAGCGGTACGCAGCTGCCCGAAATAAAGATAGGACAGACGGTGAAAGTTCTCATCGACAACGGCAAGGACGGATTCACGAATCTCGAAGGCGAGATTAGCTGGATCTCTTCAAAAGCAGAATTCACGCCGAAGATAATACAGACGAAAGAAGAGCGCGTAAATCTTGTTTATGCGGTAAAAGTAAGAGTGAAGAACGACGGCTCTATCAAAATCGGCATGCCCGGTGAAGTAGTTTTTAAATAAAATGGAATACGCTGTCTTTTTTGTCATTCTCGCATGTTCTTAGCGGGAATCTAAAACATAAATGCGGATAAAGAGAAATAATTTTAAGAATGGAATACGCTGTCTTTTTTGTCATTCCCGCATGCTCTTAGCGGGAATCTAAAACATAAATGCGGATAAAGAGAAATAATTTTAAGAATGGAATACGCTGTAGAAGTTAAAAATATCACCAAATCATTCGGCGCGACAAAAGCAGTCGACGACGTTTCGTTCAGCGTTGAAAAAGGCGAACTCTTCGGATTTATCGGTCCGGACGGTGCAGGCAAAACGACGCTCTTCAGAATGATGACGACACTGCTTCTGCCCGAAAGCGGCAGCGCAACAGTTGACGGTTTCGACATAGTAAAAGAGTTTAAGAAAATCCGCGCCGCCGTTGGTTACATGCCCGGCAGGTTTTCTCTATACCAGGACCTTAGCGTCGAAGAAAACCTGAAATTCTTCGCGCGTGTATTCGGAACCACTATCGAAAAAAACTACGACCTCATAAAAGATATTTATATAATGCTCGAGCCCTTTAAGAAAAGAAGGGCGGGGCAGCTATCCGGCGGCATGAAACAGAAACTCGCGCTCTCCTGCGCGCTCATTCACCGTCCGGACGTGCTGTTCCTTGATGAACCCACTACGGGCGTTGACCCTGTCTCGAGAAACGAGTTCTGGGATATGCTCGGGAAACTTAAAGAGGAGGGAATAACGATTGTAGTTTCCACGCCGTACATGGACGAGGCGTCAAAGTGCGACAGAATCGCGCTGATGCAGAAAGGAAAGATTCTCGACATAGGATTTCTGAATGATATTGTCGGCAAATACGACAGAAAACTCTACGCGATGAAATCGTCGAACATGCACAAACTGATACTCGACCTGCGCGCGGAAGAAAACACGGACTCGGTTTACTCGTTCGGAGATTTTCTGCACTATACCGATAAGCGCGGAAGTTTTGACTCGGAACAGATGAAACAAAACCTGATTTCAAAAGGACACGGCGATTTCACCGTTAGTGAAATAAACCCGGGCATAGAAGACTGCTTCATGTCATTAATGAACGAAAAATAAATGGACGACAAATATATAATATCGGTAAAAGACCTTACGAAAAAATTCGGCTCGTTCACAGCTGTCGATAAAATATCTTTCGAAGTGACGCCCGGAGAGATTTTCGGATTTCTCGGCGCGAACGGAGCCGGAAAAACAACGGCGATGAGGATGCTCTGCGGGCTTTCTATACCCACGTCCGGAAAGGCCACAGTAGCGGGCTTCGACGTGTATAAGCAGACCGAATCGATTAAGAAGAACATCGGATACATGAGCCAGAAGTTTTCCCTTTACGAAGATTTAACCGTAAAGGAAAACATAGATTTTTACGGCGGTGTTTACGGGCTTTCGAAAGCGCAGAGAAAGGAAAAAACCGAATTTCTCATTGACCTTCTTAAAATTGAAGACGCGAGGAACAAACTTATTAAATCGCTGCCTCTGGGATGGAAACAGAAACTGGCATTCTCGATTGCGATTATTCACGAACCGAAAATTGTTTTTCTCGACGAGCCGACGGGCGGCGTCGACCCGATAACGCGCAGGCAGTTCTGGGATATGATTTACGAAGCTGCTGACAGGAAGGTAACGGTGTTCGTAACAACGCATTACATGGACGAAGCGGAATACTGCGGAAGGATATCGATGATGGTGGACGGCAGGATAGCGGCGCTCGATACTCCGCACAAACTTAAAGAACAGTTCGGCGTCGGTACGATGCACGAAGTTTTCGTAAAATTAGCGAGACCTCAAACGGCATGAACAGATTTCTCAATTTTGTCTGGAAGGAATTCCTTCACATTCTCCGCGACTACAGGACGCTGCTGATTCTTTTCGGCATGCCCATAGCGCAGGTGCTCCTTTTCGGTTTCGCGATTACCAACGAAATTAAGGACGCGAAGATAGCCATACTCGATTTTTCAAAGGATAACGTCACGAAAGAAATCAGCGACAAGATACTTTCTTCGGGCTACTTCATGCTCTACGAAAATCTTCAGTCGCCGAAAGACATCGAACCGGCTTTCAGAAAAGGAATCATAAAAGAAGTTATTGTTTTCGAACAGGATTTCGGCAAGAACCTTGAAAGGACAGGTTCGGCGAACATACAGCTGGTGGCGGACGCCTCCGACCCGAATTTCGCC
>CAIKZJ010000187.1 GCA_903831845.1 uncultured Ignavibacteriota bacterium | reverse complement strand
TCCTGTTCGTCGTTCAGAACTATATTCTTTTCGCCTTCATCGAACATTTCGGTATGCCCTCGCTCTTTTTTCAGGTCGATTATTTTGAGAAGATCTTTTTTATGCAGCGAGTTAACGGTCGACGAGGAAATTTTATGCCTCTTAGAGAGTTCGGCGATCTCAATCTTCTCGTCTTCGACAAGCAGTTCAATGAGTTCAACCTGCTTAGCAGCCTTTATTCCGTGAGCTGCAAGAGCTTCTTCGGCTGTTTTCTCTTTGAAATTCCTTACCGCGCATTTAACCGTGAGTTCTTTTGTCGCCTGGCTGTAGTGCTTTTCTTTTATTAGAATTTCCTTTGAAGAAAGGTATTCGACGTAATAAGAAGTATTGAGATTCAGACGTTTGTCGATTTTTCTCTTAGAAAGATTTATACCCGGCGTTTTCGCAAAAAGACTGACGATATCCAGTACGACATCCTTTGCATTCCGAAGTTCGTTTACTTTAACGGCATAATCATCCGCGAGTTTGTAAGATATTTCGCTTTTGATTGAAAGTTTTTTAGGTATGAACTGCGCGAGTATTTCGCCCGGAGGCGAGAGATAATATTCCGAAATCCACATTCCGAATTTCAGCATCTCGTCAGTAAGCGCCGGCTCGTCGTCGAGCAGGGACTTCACGTCCTTCACTTTTTCGAAACTGCACTCATCGGTGAAAGATACGATGAAACCCGTAAGAACGCGTTTGCCGAACGGAACCAGCACGCGCGAGCCCGCAACAGCCTTGTCTTCAAGGTAACCGGGAATGCTGTAAGTGAAAAGTGAATCGACGGGAATGTCGAGCGCGATATTTGCGAATCTTCCTTTCAAAATCTTTCAGGCATATTTCTCAATTTTCATTTTGTCCAGAACACCTTCCGCACGTCCGACGGATATTCGACTTTGAAATCGAGAGAAGGATTGTTCAGCGTGTATGTTTCATTGAATATTCTTATATACTCACCCGACGCCGGCTTGGATATTTCTATCTTTCTCGCGAAATTGCCGCTGCCCGCTTTTACGAAATTACTGTACGAGACTGAAAGCGTTTCCCTGAACTTCGCGTTTATATAAGCGTATTTTGTAACCGTCTGCGTTTTTGTTTCGACCCAGTATTTCACATGCCTCTTGCCGTTCTTCAGTATAATTATGGTGTTTATTTTATCGCTCTCGGTCCTAAGAGTGTCAGTATCGTAATAAACTATCCTGCAGGCTCCCGACATAACGTTCATCATATCGTCGAATGTGCATTTTATGCGGAGAATATAACCGATGTTATCCGCAGTGGTCGGTCCTTCTATAACTTTTTCGTTAAGGTTGTCGAAATAAACGAATTTCTTCCTGTTGAAATGCGCAATGAACGCGTCCTTGCTTATCATCGCGAAGCTTCCAGATATCCTGAACCATACGTCGTCGTTCCTCTTCATTTTAATCTCTATATCGCCCGCCTGGTCTATTGAGGACGCCTTAATCTTGACCACGTTTTCGGAATGGAGCATATCTATCGAAGCGGATTTGTCGTTTACAGAATTGATTAAATCAGTTATTTTTACTCTTGCAGGGTCATTCAGAAATGCCTTTTTTAAAGAGTCCTTAATGGATAAAGTGTCAATCGGCTGTTCGGTTATAATGCTGTCCTGCTGCGCCCCGGTGCTGTCTTCAGTCTGCGCCGCTGCATAATAAAACGGAATAAACGAGAATATCAGTAAAAGGAAGCAGATGAAATTTTTCATAAAGTTGTGATTGTTGTTCTTCTTGAAATAATTTATTCAATTTAAACAAAAAAGTAAACGTATAAGAAATTGAGTTCCGGGATATACATACACGTTCCATTCTGCAGAAGAAGGTGCAGGTACTGCGATTTTTATATCAGCACAAACCAAAAGCTTACGGGAAGTTTCACGGAAGCGCTTATAAATGAAATCGGGATGTTTTCCGCCGCGAACGGTAGGAGGAAAATCGACAGCGTTTTCTTCGGCGGCGGCACTCCGAGCCTGCTTGACAAAAAGCAGCTTGAAAGTATTTTGAACGCGCTGCGGAAAAGTTTCGACGTTTCGGAAGATACAGAAATCACACTCGAATGCAATCCAGAGGATATTTCAGGAGACGAAAACATGGCGAAGGATTTTCATGACTGCGGAATAAACAGGCTAAGCATAGGCGCGCAGTCATTTAACGATGAAGAGCTTAAATTCCTGACGAGAGAGCATAACGCCTGTGATTCGGAAAAATCCGTCATTAACGCGATGAAGCATATCGGCAACGTATCTGTCGATCTGATTTATTCAATTCCCGGACAAACTGCGGAAAAGCTTCTCCGGAACCTCGAAAAAGCAAAGAGTCTGAATGTGCCGCACGTCTCGGCCTATACATTAATTTTTGAAAAAGGCACGCTTCTTTACAAGCAGATGTCTTCCGGCAAAGTCAGTCAGAATTCAGACGAGACAGAATCCGTATTATACAGTACGGTTAACGATTACCTGAAACCGAACGGTTACGTGCATTACGAGGTTTCGAATTACGCCATGCCCGGATTCGAATCGAGGCATAACCTCAAATACTGGAATTTCGGGGATTACATTGGTTTCGGACCTTCGGCGCATTCATTCTTCGAAAGGAAGAGATGGAACAACGTGTATTCGGTTTCGGAATACATCAGAATTATATCGGAAGGAAAACTTCCTTCAGTAAACGTTGAAACGCAGAGGGATGAAATGCTCGTGAAAGATTATTTCATCTGCACTTTGAGAAGCAAGGGTGTGAACATGATTGAATTCAATAAAATGTCAGGCAGGAATTTCGAGTTCGAGTACAGGAAAGAGATAAGCGACAACCTATTGCTGGGAAACGCCGTTATTGAAAAAGGGTTTTTCAGGCTGACGGAAAAGGGATACGCGCTTGCGGACAGCATCACGCTTGAATTTTTAAGGTAGGTCAGAACGCGTTTTCAATGTGGTTCGTCCTGAATTCCCTGTCGTTCTTCACCACAGCAAAACTGTCGAACCTCGCGTTATAACCTTTATATTCCCTGTTGAGTTTAAAGTATAGAGATGCGCACTTTCTGATTTTATCCTGCTTGGTATAGGTAATTGACTCCTCGGGAAGATAAATTTCGTCCGACTTTCTCGTTTTCACTTCGATGAAAACAATCGTTTTTGTTTTTTCCTCTTCGAAGATGAGATCAATCTCGTACTTGTTGTACGAGAAATTGCTTGCGAGGAACCTGTATCCCTTCTTAATAAAATATTCCTTCGCAATCTTTTCGCCGAAATCGCCGAATTCCCTTTTAACCGTTCTCATTGCCGAAAAGCGGTATTCTTATAAGAATGTTTTTCAGAAAAGTCATTCTGTGAGCTTCGCACGGTCCGTGTTTTAGAATCGCGTCAATATGCTTTTTTGTTCCGTATCCCATGTTAGTGTCGAATCCGTATGCAGGGTATATTTCGTGCAGGCCCGCCATAATCCTGTCTCTTGTAACCTTTGCCAGTATTGAAGCGCAGGATATTTCATAAACCTTGTCGTCCCCTTTCACTACAGTCTCGAAGTCTATTTCTTTTTCCCTTCCGTCCGCAAGCCTGAAATAGTTTCCGTCAATCATGTATTTTACATTTTTCTGCCCGGCAGATTCAATACACTCTTCCATGCCTTTCATTACAGCCTTGAGAATATTATGCCCGTCTATGTACAAATTGTCAACTACGGCTATATGATGAGAGTCAGCCTGTCCGAGTATTAAATCAAAAAGTTTTTCTCTTTTTTTCCTCGTCAGTTTTTTTGAATCTCTCACGCCTTCGATGCGCGCGCCGTTTTTCATAATAACGGACGCGACGACGACCGGTCCTGCCAGAGGTCCTCTGCCCGCTTCGTCTATGCCGCAAATAATCATAAACGAATTTATGAAATTGATGCGCTTAAATTAAGTGAATAATGAGGCCGCAGCTATTCTGCGAAAGTGAGCTGCTTGCCGCATACAGGACAGTATCTGGAAATGGGATAGATTATCGGCTCGTGGCATGCCGGGCACTCTTCGATGTATTCGCTTCCGCACATGCTGCAGAATTTTTCCTTTTCAAGAAATATTATAAAATTACTGCACTTCGGACAAATTTTATAAGTATCCTTAATAACCTGATGTTTAGATTTTATTTTCTTCTGAATTGTGTCCATAGCTTTTACAGGAATTACACAGCGGAACCGGTTTTTGACCTCCCTTATTTCCCCCCTGAACTGATTGGGTAGAACAAGGGGGCAATTAGGGAGGGTTAACAAAACCGTTTCTTATTATTTTGCAATTTGCGTACCATTCAATTTATACATTTTTTCTCTATTATTGTTGTTTTTTTGAGAATTTTTGTTTCTTGGAAACAATTGTTTCCACTAAAAAGGAAACGATTGTTTCTTTTTTTAATATAAAGACAGAGTTATTTTATAAAAAAGAAATAAATACCGTCTGTCTGATGTAAATATCCTTTCTTTATTTAAAGAACATGCATTTGACAGAATTGCATAAGCACATTTCCCTTCACAATTATTATATTTACAAGGTTTTTAGCATTTTCTATTAGGTTAATATTAACTAAATTGCATTTTTTATAAATAAAACGGGACTTGTCGCGAATTTTTCATATCAGATTAATTACATTTTTAATCGTGCTCACTGCCATGTGCAGCGAGTCTTTTTCACAGATCGTTCTTTTTGAAAGGAAACAGGGCGAGGACCCGCGCAACAATGAAACGATTTTTGATTCGCCAACGAGGAAAAAGATCGACCTTAACGGACAGTGGAACGCCTCTTTCAACAATTCCGGTTCTTCATACGTCAACGTTCCGTTCGCCGCAGATTTCAAGGGAAGCATACTTCTTCAGAAAAATTTCACGATACCGGATTCTCTTCTCCGCAGCTGCACTTTTCTATTCATAGCGGAAGGCATCAATTATTATTCCGAAGTCAAGATAAACAACGTTATTGTTTCGAGAAATTCGGGAGGCCTGAAACTTATTTCGACCGAAATTCAGGAGAACGTGCTTTCACGCGACAACAC
>CAIKZJ010000186.1 GCA_903831845.1 uncultured Ignavibacteriota bacterium | reverse complement strand
TTTCCAAAAGATTTGAGGAACGGCGAGAGGACGGAGGGCGGTAAACAGACAAGCGGCATGGAAATTACCAAAATATAAGTAAAAAACATTTAGGAATCGCTGGTCTTTCGGTCGTCAGGTCCGACAGGTTTTCCGATATTATCTCTTGCTGTTACAGGTTCAAGGATTTATGCAGGCACGTACGGTTATGGCGGTGTCTACTTAAGTACAGATGAAGGCTTAAGCTGGTCTGCGGTCAATAATGGATTAACATTTCATAATGTCAAAGCAGTTTCAGTATCCGGTTCAAATCTATACGCCGGAACATACGGCGGAGGCGTATTCAAAAGCACAGATTACGGAGCAAACTGGTTTGCCTCAAATACTAATTTGTCAAACCTGAATGTTAATTCCATACTGATTTCAGGAACAAATATTTTTGTCGGCACTGATTACGGTGTATTTCTAAGTACAAATGACGGAAACAGCTGGTTAATGAAAAATCAGGGATTTACGACGTATCCGCCCACAGTCCTGTCATTGCATATATTAAATAATTTTATATACGCCGGTACAGATCAGCATTCAGTCTGGAGGCGTTCATTGCCAGAATTTCTCGGATTGAAAATTATCATTGGTTATGTCCCTATTACATTTTCGCTTAGCCAGAACTATCCGAACCCGTTTAACGCATCAACTAACATCAAATTCACTTTGCCAAAATCATCTGAAGTAAAGATCACTGTGCATGATATTACAGGAAAATTAATTGACGTTATTGTAAATGAAAAACTGGACGCAGGTACATATGCAACAGAATGGGACGGCTCAAATAACAACAGCGGAATTTATTTCTACAGCATAAAGACGGAGAGCTTTTCAGAAACAAGAAAAATGGTACTGATAAAATAAGCGTCTTGAGTTTGCGGATAATCATGCCGAAATTTGCATTTTAACGACTGGCGCTTATTTGAAAACGTTCATAATAAAAAATCTTGCGAATTCAGTGCTGATAATTTTCGGCGTGCTCACGGTTTCATTTATTCTCACGTTCATGCTTCCCGGCGACCCCGCGAAGATGATGCTGGGGCAGAGAGCCGACGAGGAATCTGTGCAGTCGGTAAGGAAAGAACTGGGACTCGACAAACCTTTTTATGAACAATACATTTCATTCATAACAAGAGCCGCAAGATTCGATCTCGGAAAATCCTACATAACAAACAGGGACGTCGCCTCGACAATACTTGAAAAATTTCCCGCGACCATAATACTTTCAATAGTTGCGATGATATTTGCTGCCTTTATCGGAATACTTGCGGGTGTCATTTCATCAATCAAACCTTACACATTTTACGATTATATATCAACCGTTATATCCTTATTCGGTATTTCAATACCACAGTTCGTCCTCGCTCTGTTGATGGTTTACATCTTCGGAGCGGAACTGAAGTGGTTTCCGATATCCGGATACATAGACAACGGCTGGCAATATATAATCCTCCCTGCGTTCGCACTTGCTTTGAGACCGATGGCAATAACGGCAAGAATCACGAGGACATCTATGCTTGAAGTACTGGGCAAGGATTATGTTAAGACAGCAAGAGCGAAAGGACTTTCAGAATT
>CAIKZJ010000185.1 GCA_903831845.1 uncultured Ignavibacteriota bacterium | reverse complement strand
TTCTTCTTGAAACTGTTTTATTCATTTCAATATGCTTTTAATGAATTGATAATCTTCTTTTTTATTTATGTTCGTGAATTGAATTCCCGGCGCGGAGGTTTCAAGTATTTTCGTATCCGAAACGTCGAGAAGTCTTTTCACGCTGTAGTTTTTTCTTTTGTCGTCGAGCAGAATTCTTTCGATTTCCGGGATAAGTTTTTTTGAATAAACTCCGAACAGCGGCTGCAGGCGTGAGCCGGCTGACACGACTGTTATATCGCTTTCGCGGGAATTTTGAGCAATGAAGAGAATATCTTCGGCTCTTATAAGCGGCATGTCGCAGGTTGTAATGAATATTTTTTCTGTTTCGGAATTCACGAGCGCGGAGTGGATGCCGCCAAGAGGTCCCTTGTCTTCAAAAAAGTCAGTGAATGTTTTTAGGCCGAGGAATTTGTATTCTTCCGGGTTGTTTGCCGAGAGTATCACGCGCGGAAAAAGAGACGACAGTACGTCCCTGACGGAGGATATTACGGTTCCGCCGCCGAGATTAAGAAGGGCCTTATTTTCTCCGTACCTGCTGCTTCTGCCGCCGGCAAGTATTACGCCTGTTATTTCCTGAATAACTTTAAAGTTCATTTAGCCTCGAGTATGTCATTGACCCAGCTCATCGCCGCCATCATAGCAGGAAATCCTATGGTCGGAAAAGAAAGAAGCACCGCATGAGTGATTTCTTCGGAAGTAACTCCCGCTTCAAGGGCTTTCCTGACATGCGAATGCACCGCTCCTTCAGAACCTGAACCTGCTGAAACGGCAAGTTTGATGAGTGCACGGGTTTTGACATCAAGCGGTCCTGATTTATGAACCGCGTCACCGAGATTTTCGTACGCAGAAGCTAATTCGGGGTACTTAGCCTTAAACTTCAGAAAATGCTGAGGTAAACTCATAATTTGTTTATGACGTTTTCTAAATATAAAATAGATTTTTCATAAAAAAACCGATAAAAAAAACATACGTTGCGCGATCTCGCATGCATTCTTAATACTGACTATGACATGCGGTAATTAATATTTGCTATTAGCAACTTATTTATAATATAATGAAAAATCAATAAATTTATTCATGCACCGGAAATTTTTGTGAAAATAAGAACGGGGCCCGGGGCCCCGCAAAATTATTCATTATGTTGAAATTATGGTTTAAGGATAGCGAAGTATTACGTAATCGGAGTTATCGGAGACGAAGACGTAACCTGCGTAATATGTTATCCCGACGGCACTGCCGTTAGGCTTGTAATCCGCGAGAAATCCGGGGTCTGACGGATTGGATATGCTGAATGCCTCTACTCCTCCGGTTCCCTCACCGACATAAACTATGCCGCCGTAATTTGCTACGGTGAGCGCGTTTCCCCCCGTCCTAAGAAAACTTTTCTGTACGGGAGAGGACGGGCTGCTGATATCGAGTATGAGCACACCGTTGTTGTCATTTGCTATCGCGGCGATATTTCCGTCAATTGAAATGTCGAAAGCATAATGGTCCGACATTCCCTGGGAAACCCTTTCGGGCGACTGCGGGTTCGAAAAACTCACAATATCGATTCCCTGGTCCTGCACGACATAAGCGTTGCTTCCCTTTACGGCGATCCTGTTAATGTTGCTGAAAGTCTGGTACTGGCTTATCTTTGTCACAGAGGGAAGGGCTGATATATCGAAGAGGTATACAGTTTTTCCCGTTCCTCCCGCGAAAAGAATCTTTGAGGATATATCTGCGGCAACTGTCTTGATGTTATCTCCGGTGAGTGTAAGAAGCGTATCGAGCACCGCAGAATTTATATTAGAGACATCTATGACACTGATACCCCCGGTGTTGCCTGCAATGAAGACGTAAGGCACATTCCCGAGAATGCACGAATAAGTCTCCTCGACGTATCCGGTAATATTATATCCCACGACGGGAACCGGCTGTGATTTATCGGTAACGTCGAATATCTGAAGCCCGTCGTTTCCTGCCGCGACGAACGAGTAATCGGTATTCGCGATTTTTGTAACAAATGACTTGAGATATGTACCCTGTCCGGCATACCTGCCGACAAAAGTCAGGCGCGGGTTTTCGTAAATTACCGACTCTTCGCGCTCGCATCCTGTCAGAAGCGCGGAGAGTAAAGGAAGAAGCAGTAATAAAACACGTGTAATAGTGTTTTGTTTTTTCATAATATAAAGATATCTTTATTATTATACACGCGAAACACTAAAACGTTCCCCGAAAAAAACGGCGGATATTGGGTATCCGCCGTGTTGACCGTCCCGTTTTGCAGGGACGTCCTGATGATCTATTATTACGGAACTAACTTTTAAACATCACCGCTTGTTTAAAAGCGGTGATATTTTGACCTCAAATAATTTATTCCGTTACAGGAAATAATTATTTTACAAGCATCATTTTGTTCGTAGCCGCGTTCGAGCCGTTGACAACAAGGGAATAGAAGTAAATGCCCGATGACAAACGCGAACCGTCGAAATTCATTTTATACTTACCTGCTGCAAGGTTAAGGTTGCTTATTTCCGACCTGTATTCCCTTCCCGCAATATCGTAAATTTTTATTGAAACGTTCGCCTGTTTAGGAATATCAAATTCGATTGTCGTAACAGGATTGAACGGATTCGGATAATTTTGCTTAAGAGAGTAATCTGTCGGTATTACGTGTTCATATTCAAAACCTGCAGAAGTAAGTCCTTTAGCGTACTTGAAAATCTGCGCGCCCGCAGTGTTACCTGCAACCGCGAAAATAGTATCAGGGTGAACCATCTGAAGCGCCATTATAGTATACCCGCCGGTGTTGAACATCTGCCACGACTGGCCTCTGTTCGTTGTTTTACCGACGACGCCTATCACCGCGCCTGCGCATCCTATCTGCGAGTTGTACCAGTCGGTGCAGAATATCGTGCCCGCCTTCACCGGGAAATTAAGCGAATCCCATGTATAACCGCCGTTAGTCGTCGCATAAAGCTGGCTGTTGCTGCTTCCGGTATAAACCGTGGAAGTATCGAGCACTTCAAGAGGCGAGTACGAACCCGGACCGGGGGTGTTCATTAGAGTCCAGTTAACGCCGCCGTTTGTTGTTCTCTGAAGCGCTGCTCCGCAAGTGAGATATCCGAAATTCTCGTTCAGCATTTGTATCTTCACTCCTACGGGTCCCGAATATGCGGAAACCTGTTCAGTCCAGTTAGAACCGCCGTCTGTTGTTTTCCAGATTTTTGTGACGCCGCCAATACTTGGCGTTCCACCCGCTATCCATCCCGTATTCTCGTTTATGAAACTCACTCCGTTGCAGAAGTAAGGCAGAAGCGTGGGGTTAGCTGTTTTGGATGTATCCCATGTAACACCGCCGTCCGTTGTCTTCGCGAATCTGCCCCAGCGTCCGCTGACGAAGCCCGTATTTGCGTTGAGCATATTTATCGTGTTGAGATAGTCGCTTGCAGTATAATTTGCCGTGTTCCAGGTTGAACCGCCGTCAGAAGAATACATTATAACGTCGGGTGTGCCGTTGTTGACGCCGATTGCTATGACTCTTCCGTTTCCGCGGTTAGCGTAGAGGTCGGTGAGGTTAGCCATCGAACTTCTGTACATAAGCGATGTCCAGTTGGCGCCGTTGTTTGTCGATTTGATAAGTTCGCCGTAAGAGCCTCCCAGAAGCATCGTCGAGCCGACCTTGTCGAAACCGTAAGCATAAAAGCCCGTTATCGAAGGACCGTTTACGTAAGAGATGCTGGTCCAGGTTGTTCCGTTATCCGTGCTTTTGTATAATTCGCTCGTCGACGAAGTTCCGGAAACATACACGTCCGGGCCGTCGATTACTATATTATACATGCTGCTTGTACTGGGCACGCTCGTCCCGCTCCAGTTAACGCCGCCGTTGGTAGTGTATCTTACAAGACCACTCGAACCGCAGACATATCCTGTATTAACGTTCGCGAACTTCACCCCGTATATTGTGTTTGTCGTTCCGACGTTCGACGTTGTCCATGTCGCTCCCGCGTCTGTTGTTATCAGGACGTTTCCTGATGTTGTTCCGAGTTTGATGTTGTTTGTATCAGCCGCGTAAATGCAGTACAGCGTTGTTGTTCCGAGGTTCGGCAACACAGTCCAGTTTACGCCGGCGTTGGTTGTTTTCATCGCCTTGAAAGTGCTCGTGCCGCACAAATATCCCGTCGAAGAATTCAGGAAAGTTATACCGTAAGTAGTTCCCGTACCCGAAGCAAGAATTCTTAAGGTATCGAATGTCAACCCGCCGTTTGTTGTTTTAGCTATTCCGGCTACAGCCTGAACGCCGAGATATCCGGTATTGGCGTTGAAGAAATAGGCGCAGCGAAAATTCTGGTATATGCCTGCTCCCGGATACGATGTATAAGGATATCCTCCGGTCGATGTGCGCCATGTCGCGCCTGCATCGGTTGTTCTCAGAAAATTCCCGTAATCCGCGATCGCAATCCAGTTGTTTGCGTCAATCATTTTCAGGAATTCTATGTACTGACCCTGCGGACGCGGATGAATCCACCGCCAGTTAGGATCAGACTGAGAGAACAAATTTATTGCAGATAAAAACAAAACAAATGTAAGAATTATTTTCTTCATTTCACGATTTTTAAATTTTTAATTGAACTAACCAAAAATAAAATCATCGGGTTTTTATATCAAATGACGAAAACTACTTTTTTACCCACAATAATACGATATATATTTAATTTATTTTCGTTTTTAAATATATTTTAAATATATTTTTACCCATTTACAAGTAATTGATAATGAAAAATTTAAAATTATTTGATATTCTGACTTCTTTTTCGGAAGAAGAAGTGTCCGGATTTGACAATTTCCTCGCGAAAGAAGACGCGGTTTCGCCCCGCAAGTTCAGGCTTTTGTTAGAAGAAATCAGAACTGCCGCAATCCGCGGCGGATTAAACAAGCTTGACCTTATATCGGTTTTCAAAAAGGTTTACGGAAAAGAATCATACAGTTATCAGACGATAAAGAACAGGCAGTCGGAACTACTGCGCCTTGCTGAAAAATTCCTCGTTCAGGTTGCACTGGAAAGAGACCGGCTTAAAAAGGAATATTACCTCATGGAAGAACTTCAGAGAAGGAACCTTCTGGGAAGATACGGCAATTTTATAAGAAAGACGGAGAACGCCCTCAACGAAAATATATTCGACGAATCGCTTCACGAAAAAGCAAGCTCTTTCTACATAACAAAATCGCGTTATCATCATTCTGTTAACGACCCGCATACAGGTTTCGAGGCTTTCTTCAGGCATACCGAGATCTTCATAAACAATTTTCTTAATAATTTTTTCAGAGAGGGTTTTGAATACCTTGTAAAGAAGTCGCTTAGCATTAAATATGATTTCAACCCGGTTCTTGAACTGGCGGATTCACTGAAAGGAGATTCTTTCTTCGCGAAACTGGAAGAATTAAAACGGGACGCGGACCTCCTGCCGATTATAAGGTATTGCCTGTACAGGGGTTTTAAGGAGCCGGATAAACAGTTTTATATTAAAAAGGCGAACGAGCTCTATTTCGCGAACGAAAAGAAATTTTCCGAATGGTTCAAGACGGACGTTTACAGGATGCTCATGTCATACTATCTTATAAAAATAAACGCGGGCGAATCAAAGTACTACAAAGACCTGTTCATCCTTTACAAGAAGAAACTGCGCCAAAATCTCATAAGTGACATCTCGCAGGATACTTATCCTTCCAATGTGTTCAGGGAATATGTCATCGTGGCGCTTAAACAGAACGACTACAAATGGGCCGAAAAATTCATCAATAAATATGTATCGCTGCTTCCTCCCGACGTCAGGAATGACGAGTATTCGCTTGCGCGCATAAGAATACTGTTTGCAAAAAATGAATTCAAAGAAACTCTTGAACTGATAAAAAGAACAAGAAGCGATAACTTCCTTCACTACATCGACATAGCAAGGTTCCGGCTGATGACATACTATGAATTGTCAATGGCCGAGGAAGCGTTTCCGGAGGCGGAGCGGCTCAAGCACTATTTAAAGAGCAACAGAAATATACCGAGAATTGACGCCGCAAACACAAGGCGTTTTCTGGACAGGTACCTTTCTCTTCTGAAAATCACTCTCGACCCCGACAGGAAAGACAAGGATATTTTTCTTATAGAAATGAAAAACATGAAAGAGCACGTGCCGTCGAAAGACTGGATAACGGAAAAGATAAAGAAATTATGACTGCGTAAAATGGCAGGCTGAAAGTCTGCCGTCTTCAAGCGGCTGCAAGTCCGGAGGAGTTTTAAAACACAAATCTGCGGCAACCGGACATCTGGTGCAGAATACGCAGCCGGCCGGTCTGTTGACAGGAGAAGGAATATCCCCCTGCAGGACGGTCCTTTCTTTTCTTTCGGCCCTGTATTCCGGAACGGGAACGGATGAAATAAGAGCTTTCGTATAGGGGTTTTTCGGACTGCTTAATACGGCGGAGCATTTTCCCTGCTCCAGTATTTTACCGAGATACATTACCGCGACTTCGTTACAAAGATTCTCGACAACAGAAAGGTCGTGTGAAACAAAAATCAGAGTAAGGTTAAATTCGTCTTTAAGTTTTTTAAACAAGCCGATTATCTGCGCCTGAACAGAAACATCGAGCGAGGAAAGAGGCTCGTCCGCTATCAGCACCTTTGGTTCGGGAGCAAGCGCCCTTGCAATTCCTATTCTTTGTTTTTGACCGCCCGACAGCTCGTGCGGGTATCTTGAATACAAGTCCTCTTCAAGCCCGGTCATTCCGAGCAGCTTGAGGGCTTTTTCTTTTCTCTCCGTCTTTCCGCAGGCGGAAAAATACCGCAGCGGTTCTTCAATAATCTCTCCGACCGTAAGACGCGGGTTCAGCGAACTGTTCGGGTCCTGGAAAATAAACTGCACATGCTTTCTGAGCTCTTTCATCTTTCCGCCCGGAATATTCAGTATGTCGTGCTTTTTACCGTCTGTATTAAGAAATATTTTTCCCGTAATATTTACTCCGGGATTTCCGAATTTAAGCAGGTTACCCGCGGCCTTTACCAGCGTGCTTTTTCCGCTGCCGGATTCGCCGGCGATGCCGAGAGAAACGCCTTCCTCGACGGAAAGTGTAACATTATCTACGGCCGTAAGCTTCTCTCCGGCAAACAGTCTTCTGCCGCCCGAAGGATATACGACCGTCAGGTCCGATATTTCAATCACGTTATTCATACAAATGGCACCTGATGTAATGTTCTTCTGAATGCAGTTTAAGTTCCGGTTCGGTTAATACGCAAATATCTTTTTTCTGAGCGCACCTGCCGGC
>CAIKZJ010000184.1 GCA_903831845.1 uncultured Ignavibacteriota bacterium | reverse complement strand
ATTTAACACGCCTTTGAGATGAAGTTTCGCGTAAGTCATCTTGTTGTTCATCACGAGCTCCGTTCCGAGACGCTCGCGCTCTTCCGACATCTGTTTATAGTCCTGTATTCCGAAGAGGTATTTTTGTGTTTCCTCGATTTCTTTGTTTGCCGTCTCAATGTCTTTTGTGTTCACGAGAATGAAATAGCCGTTGTAGTAAAGCAGGTTGTTGTCCTTCAGGCTTGAATAATGAAAATAACCCGTCTTGCCGAGATTGAACAAGCATACGGCAAGAATCACGGCCGGCAGTATTGCCGAAGCGGCAATAATCGTAACCTTCCTGTTCTTGTAATACAAGTAAAGCGAGAAAAGAATGTTCGGTATCCAGAAGTAAAGCAGTACCGGCTTCGTGAGAACGCCCGCGGCAAGAAGCAGGTTGAAATAAAATATGTATTTTAATTCTTTTGTCTTTATGTATTTCACGAAGGAATAGAAAGTCCAGAAAACGATTGTCTGCAGAAGTGTTTCGGCCATTATGAAATTCGAGGTGATAGCCTGCGGCGGGAACAGAAGCGCGAACAGCGGAATGGCGGCAAAAGAATATTTTTCATATCCCGCGCCGCGCATTAAGATATACAAGCCCGTCAGATTGAGTATGCTAAGCAGAGACTGCAGAAACAGAACGGCAAAATCTGAATTCACGACGAATTTAACGGCGGCAATCAGCAGCGCGTAAACCGGCGGGCGGCGCGTGAAGAGGTCGTTGTCGATCTGTTTGGCCAGATCGCCGCAGTAGAAACTGAAAGACGATTTTATGTTTTCCGCCTGTTTCAGGTATTCGGCTGAATCTGCCATATAGAGTCCGCCGAATTTCAGCGCGAGCAGAAAATACGCGGCGTGAAGAACCGCGAGAATTACTGCGAGCTTCAGTATTTTGTTTTTTCCCGGCATTTGGGAAAATTCGGCAGACGCATGAATATTTTAAAGTCCTTTTTTCGTATCGGTTACGCTGCACAATCTTTTTTCTGCTACGGATTTACACCGATTATAACGGATTAGCTACTTTAAATCCGTGAAGATCTGTGTTTGTTCTTTGTCATCCCTGCATGATCTTGGCGGGGACCGTGGCATGAACCCTTTTAAAATATATAAGAAATTTTTTCTGCCACGGATTGACACCGATTATAACGGATTAGCTACTTTAAATCCGTGAAGATCTGTGTTTGTTCTTTGTCATCCCCGCATGATCTTGGCGGGGACTGTGGCAGGAATCTTTTATAGCTTTTTCTGCCACGGATTAGCACCGGTTAAAACGGATTAGCTTACTTTAAATCCGTGAAGATCTGTGAGAATCCGTGGCAGGAGGTTTCTAAAATAATAAACATAAAAGGCGCAAAATGCGGGAATTACTGCTGTTTTCTATTGTTTGTAATTGATTTTCACGAATAAATCATTCATATTGAAACAACAAAAAATAAGCATATAGTCAGCCGGATTTTTACAACTTTATTAACCAAAATAGATTTTATGATGATAAATAAAAAAGTAATCTGGCTTTTTTTATTTATACTGATACCTGTTATTACATTAGCGGACAATCCTGCGGGTTTAAAAAATAAATGGGTAAATCACACCGACCTTAAGAACGTAGTTTCCGTGGCAGTCGACAAAACGTCTCCATTTGCATACTGCGGCTCAGAAGGCGGCCTTTTCGTCGTCAACCTGCAGACGGGTGAAGTAATAAAGAAATACACGAACATCGACGGTCTTATAAACAATAACATAACCTCCGTTTATGTCGATTCGCTCGACCGCCTGTGGATAGGCGCTACAGACGGCTCAATATCCATATTAAACTTCCAGACGAACTCGTTCAGATACATATACGACATTAAAAACTCGAACGAAACGAACAAGTCGATAAACGATTTCATACAGTCGGGAAATTACATGTTCGTCGCCACGGGTTACGGAATTCAGAAAATATCCGTTTCGAATTTTTCTTTCGTAGACGCGCCCTACTATCAGCTGGGTACCTTCGCCGGAAAATCGAAGGTCAGCACCCTTACAATGCTGAACGGTAAAATATTCGCCGGAACCGTATCGGGCGTCGCTTACGCGAACCTTTTCAATGCGAACCTTAACGACCCGAATTCCTGGACGAATTACAACGTAGCCCCCCTGAACGCGAACGTTAAATGTTCCGAAGCGTTCGACGGAAAGATATTCTTCGGCTCGCAGACCGGGTTTATGTATTTTGATTTTCAGTACTGGCAGCTTTATCCGAACTCAAATGTAGCTAACTCGCAAATATTCGACGTTAAAGCGGTCGGCGACAATTTATATTTCATAGCAGGCAACGCCGTTTATTACGCTTCGAAAAACAATCTTTCGCAGATAACGCAGTACGCACCTTCGGGAAATTATCTTTCCCTGAACGGGTATAACAACCAGCCGCTTGTAGGCGTTTTTGAAAACGGTCTTGGTCTTACGGTAAACGGCTCGTTCACAAACGTATATCCCAACTGCCCCTACAGGAATTCTTTCGATTATCTTTCAATCGGACAGGACGGCGTTCTCTGGGCGGCCGGAGGACAGGACATTACGGGATTCGCAGCCGGGTTCTATAAATACGATAACGGTTCATGGAGCTCCTACAACACTACAAACACGCCCGAAATAGGAAGCAGCAATTTCTTCAGAAAAATATATTCTAACAACGGCACAGTCTGGGCTCTTTGTTTCGGCGGAGGCCCTACAAGAATAACCGGCAGCAGGATCAACAACTTCAATCCTTCAAACTCGCCGCTTCCCGGAATAGCCGGAGCGCCGAATTACTGCGTTCCGTTCGGGGGCGCGTACGATAATTCCGGAATTTTCTGGATGTCGTTTTACGGCGCCGATAATTCGAAAGGCATATACGCCGTTACCGGCGATACGTCCTTTGTCGGATTCGTAAACCCGGGAATCATAATAGCGGCGCACCTTGAACAGGTAGCGATTGACAACTATAACACGAAGTGGGTCTCGTCGAGCGGAAATCCGGGCGGCGTGTATTTCTTCAACGAAAACGGAACAATCAACAATCCCGCGGACGATATATACGGTTTCTACAACCTTAACGATTTTGAAAGCAACGATATCACTTCCGTGATAGTCGACAAGAACAACGAAGTGTGGGTGTCGACGATTAACGGCGTGTTCATCATCAGCGATCCGTATGCCGCCATAAGAAACCCGAACCAGAAACCCGCGCCCGTAAAACTCGGAATTATTTCCGGCAACTTAAGAGTGCCGTTCACGGAAAACTGCAAGTGTATAGCTATCGACGTTCTTAACCAGAAGTGGGTAGGAACAAAAAATAACGGCGTGTTCCATCTGTCGTCAGACGGCTCGACGTTAATAGAACAGTTCAACGTTACAAACAGCCCGCTTCTTAACAACGAAATAACGTCAATCGCGGTCAATCCGGTCGACGGCAGGGCTTACTTCGGCTCGCTCTACGGTCTTTCGTCTCTTCAGACAGACGCTATCGCGCCCGTTACTGATTTCGATAAGATTATTTGTTCGCCGAACCCGTACGTGCTGCCTTCAGGCGTTAACCTGAAGATAGACGGACTGGTTGAAAACTCTTCCGTAAAAATCATTACGCTTACCGGCGATGTAGTTGCGGAGTTCGATTCTCCCGGAGGCAAGATAGCTTCCTGGGACGGAAAGGACAAGCGCGGCAACTACGTGCCGTCCGGCGTTTACATCGTCGTGGGGTACAATAAGGACGGAAGCAAGGTCGGAAAAGGAAAGCTTGCGGTAGTTAAACGAAACTGATTTTCTTATGCTTGTAATTCCTGTAATAGATATTAAAGACGGAAAGTGCATGCGGCTGTTTCACGGCCACTACGAGACTACCAATTTTTATTCGGACAATCCTGTAAAGGTCGCGCGTCTTTTCAGGAAAGAAAACTTCAAGTGCATACACATAACCGACCTTGACGGAGCGGTTCAGGGCGAAATGAGAAACTACCCCGTCATAAAGGAAATCTGCAGGTCAGTTGACATACCCGTGCAGCTCGGCGGCGGAATCAGGGATTTCGAGACCGCAAAAAAAATCATCGAAGATCTCGGCGTTTACAGGATAGTAGTCGGTACGGCGGCTATTTCTAATCCCGACATGATAAAGCGAATTCTCGGAGAGCTTTCCCCATCCAAGCTTGTGGTGGGAATAGACGAAAAGCTCAACAACGTCGTAACCAACGGCTGGATAAATTACGCCGAAATAACTCCGCTTAAT
>CAIKZJ010000183.1 GCA_903831845.1 uncultured Ignavibacteriota bacterium | reverse complement strand
GAACAAGATGACGACGTCGGCAAACGCGATATTCCTGCAGTTCACTGCGCCGATTTATCTTCTTTTTCTCGAGCCGCTTTTTCTGAAAACGAAGTTCAGAAGAAAAGATTTAATCACTGTTCTGATATGCGTGTCGGGGATGTTTTTGTTCTTCGCCGGCAAACTTGAGCTCGGGAATATTTACGGCAACTTTATTGCGATAGCGGCGGGGATTTGTTTCGCGATGTTCTCGCTTTTCGTGAAGTGGAAGAAGAATCTCGGCGGGGAAAACACGATACTCAGCGTGATATTCGGCAACCTGCTCGTGGCGGTTATCTGCCTACCGGTAATGTATTCGGACATATCGATAACAACGACGCAGTTCTACATATTATTATACATGGGTGTCGTACAGATAGGCATAAGTTATTTTATTTTCAACATCGGAATAAAGTACGTGTCAGCGACGGAGAGCATGATAATCGGGATGCTTGAAGCGGTATTTAACCCCGTATGGGTGTTTCTGGGAGTCGGTGAGGTGCCGTCGGTGCAGGCGATTATCGGAGGCGTGATTATTTTCGGGGGGATTATATGGCATAACGTTCGAAGAACAGAAGTTAGTAGTTAGAAGTTAGTAGTTAGAAGAGAGTTTTTCAGAACAGAATCTAGAATTTAGAATCTAGAATCTAGCTAAAATCGGGTTATTATTTATTGATTTATTTCCATAATATAAAAGATAGAATCCCTATAAAATCAAATGCAGTAAAGAGCCCTTTCCTTTCGCAATCTTCCTGACGCTATTCAATTTCAGATACGGGATTCTAATTTCTAAATTCCAGATCGAAGGTACTAGATTCTAAATTCCAGATACTAGATTCTGCTCTGTGGAATCAGGGTAAAAATTTTTGCTTATACCAAAATTTGTCTCCATAAGAAATATCTCTTGACTTATGGTAAGTGATTTAATAATTTATTTCAGCAATAATCAAAGGAAAAAAAGTAACAAATGAACTATTTTGACGACATAGAATACAATGCAGACGATAATTTCGACAGCGATGAATTGTCAAGTCTCAATTCGGAATCGGCGGAAGAAAAAATCAACATACTGTACGAAAACGGCAAGTACGAGGAAGCCCTCAGGGTAATAGACAACTATCTGAAGTTTTCACCATTTTCATCCGAAGCATACTACAAGAAAGCTCTGGTGCTGGACGGTCTCGGCAAGCACGCGGAAGCGCTCGAATATTACGGCAAAGCCATTACACTTAACCCGAACGACGTCGAAATTTACATAAATATGGGAATTTCGCTGGACACGGCGGGAAAATTCGCGCAGGCGATAAGGTATTTCAAACGCGCGCTGGAGATAGAGCCGGGCAACACGGACGCGATCTTCAATTCAGGACTTAGCTACGAAAGAATGGAGCAGTTCGACAAGGCGATAGAGTGTTTCGAAAGGGTTATAGAGCTGAACTACAAGTTCGCGGACGCCTACTACGAGCTCGGCTACTGCTACGATTTTCTTGACGAGCTTGAAAGCTCCGTCGCTTCATACGAAAAGCATCTCGAGCTCAATCCCATGAACTACAACGCCTGGTACAACAAGGGAATCGTTCTTAACAGGCAGGGGAAATTTTTAAAGGCGATAGACGCTTACGAAACGGCTCTTGCTGTAAAGAAGGATTTTTCCGCGGCATGGTACAACTGCGGCAACGCTTATTCAGGCATCGGACGCCTTGCGAAGGCGGTCGAATGCTACGAGAATTCGATAAAATACAATAACACAGATTCATTCGCATACCACAACATAGCAAACGCGTATTACGAGCTTTCCGACCTCGACAAAGCAATCGGATATTTTGACAAGGCGATAGAGATGAATTCGGGCAACTACGATTCATACTACGGACGCGGCTCCTGTTATTACAACAGGGGCGAATACGAAAAGGCTCTGGCCGATTACGACGAAGCGATAAAACTGAACAGGGATTATTCAGAAATATGGTATTCGCGCGCTGATACGCTTATGGCGCTTAGCAGGATTGAAGAAGCGCTGGAGAGTTATAAGAAAGTCGTGACGCTCGACGACACGAACCACGAAGCTTATTACGATTACGCCTGCGCGCTTGTGGATTCGAAGCGCAGCGACGAGGCGATAGAGCTTCTCGACAAGTGCATCGCGCTTCAGCCCGACATGGCCGACGCCTATTACGAGAAAGCAAAGATTCATTTTCTCCGGAAAGAAATCGAAGCGGGGCTGGAAATGCTGGAGATAGCGTTTCTGCTGAGGCCGCAGGACAAGTTCGAGTACGATTTTGAAAAAGACTGGCAGAAGATAATAGAATTCCTGGTTAAGAGATAAATCAGATATCAAAGATTTCAATAAAATGAGGCGGTTTTGACCGCCTTTTTTATTTTTGATATGGAGCATTCTCCTGCGAAAGCAGAAGACATTGATACTCAGGCTTTTACGCGGACGTCAACGAGGTTTTTTTCCTTTATCTGTAAAATTCTTTTATCAGAAAACTTTTTCACGATTTCGAAATTATGCGTGGCGATAACCATGGTAGTTCCCGCCTTATTTATGTCGTTGAGTAGTCTGATGATATCCAGAGCCACGAACGGGTCGAGGTTTCCGGTAGGTTCGTCGGCAAGAAGAAGAACAGGCTCCATTATCATCGCGCGAGCGATAGCCACTCTCTGCTGTTCGCCGCCCGAAATATCGTAAGGCATATCCTTCATATGGTCGATGAGGCCGAGTTTTGAAGATATGTCGAATACCTTTTTCTTTATCACTTCTTTTTTCTCGCCGGTAATGTAAAGAGGCACGGCGATGTTCTCGAAAATATTCCTGTCATTCAGAAGTTTGAAATCCTGAAACACGACGCCGATCTTTCTTCTCAGAAAAGGAATTTCCGTCTTGTCTATGTCGCTTGAATTGTAAATATCAAAATTGACAGAGCCGGATTTCGGCATGAGTTCGAAATGAATGAGCTTGAGAAAAGTGGTTTTGCCGATGCCGCTTTCCCCCACCAGAAAGGCGAATTCGCCTTTTTTAATCTCGAGATTGACGTTCTCGAAGATTTCCTTGTTATGATACCCGAATGTTACGTTTAAGAATGAAATCATTTTCCGTTAATTAGTTTTCCGGCAAGCCTGACGGCTGCGACTGAGCTGCCTGTATCGGCGATGCCTTTTCCGGCGATGTTGAACGCCGTTCCGTGCGACGGAGAGGTCCTTATAAACGGTATGCCTGCTGTATAGTTCACGCCTTTTTTGCCGGCAATCATTTTAAAAGGAATTAGCACCTGATCGTGGTAGGCGCCGGCGACTGCGTCATAATACCTGTAAAGTCCGGAGCCGAAAAATCCGTCGGCAGAGTACGGGCCCGACACTCCGATTCCTTTTTTCATGAGGGAATCGAGCGCGGGGATTATCGTTTTTATTTCTTCGCTGCCTATAAGGCCGCCGTCACCGCAGTGCGGGTTCAGAGAAAGCACTGCTATACGCGGTTTCCTGATCCTGAATTTCGATTTTAAAATTTTGTCAGTCAGTTCGAGTTTTGTCTCGATAAGTTTTTTCGTAAGAGCCGCCGGGACCGAACCGACAGGAATGTGAATTGTAAGCGGCACGACGGCAAGCTTATCCGAATACATCATCATCACGGCTTCCCTGCTTTTTGTGAGAGCTTTCAGGAGTTCGGTATGCCCCGTATATTTGAATCCCGCAAGCGACAGAGAGTATTTTGAGACCGGCATTGTCACGAGAGCGTCGAACATTCCCTGCATGCAGAGTTCGGCGCCTATCTGAACCGCATCGCCCGATATTCTGCCGGCAATTTTATCAATCTTCCCCGGCATAATCTTAATCCCGTGTCCGGGAATCAGAATAAGTTCGGTGTATGACGGCATTCCTTTGCCTTTAGCGGCGTACCAGTATTCGACGGCGGTTTCAGGGATTATGAGTTTCAGGTCATATTCCGACCTCAGGTTCTTATTTGCGAGAAGTTTAAGCGCGATTTCAGGTCCGACGCCGTTTGGGTCGCCGCACGAAATCGCTATTTGTGGTTTCCGTGTCAAAGCGGTTATTTTTTCTTACCGGTTTTCGGCGCGGATGCGGTTTTAGTTTTCTTCGCCGGTTTTTTCGCGGAAAAAGTTTCTTCGGTAACGTCGGTTATTTCGGCGTCACCCCAAAGGCCTTCGAGATTATAGAATTTTCTTGTTTCTTCGTTGAAAATATGCGCGACTACATCAACGAAATCAAGAAGAACCCAGCTGAGGGCCGTATATCCTTCGTTCTTCCAGACATACTCGTCTTTTTTCTTCGTTTCGACTGCTATGAAATCTGCAATTGCTTTTACCTGTACGTCCGCGGCAGCAGAGCAAATCACGAAATAATCCGTAACGGAAGTTTTACCTTCGAGATTCAGTATCTTTATATCGGTGCCTTTTTTCTTCAGCATCAGTTCGGCGATAAAGTAAGCCAGTTTTTTATTGTCCATTATTTATTTTTTTACTTTTTCCTGGAATGGTTTGAGATCGTTATAGTCCTTGCCTATGACGATCGATGCGTCTATGAACTTGGATTTATCGAGCTGCGTCACAACGTTTCTCTGGCTCACGCCCAGCGCTTCCGCGACCCGCTTTGCCTTGCTCACGTCACCGCATTTATCGAGTACGAGTGTCTGACCTACTTCGGTCTTATAGTTGCCCATATCAACCACATCGAACCCTTTTTGTTTCAGATAGTCCCTGAACCTTGCAGCGATGCGGTTTTCGCCGGTGGCGTTGAGAATATCTATCTGTATAGACAGGTTCGGCTGGTTTGTTATCTGTTTCTTCGCGGTATCCGAGCCTTCCTTGATATCGCCGCGCGATTTAAAACCTGCCGAGCCCATTATGAGCGAATACGCGAAGTACAGGCAGGCGAGGCCGATTACGACGATCGAGATGTTAAGCCCGTAGTTAACTACGCTTTTTTTGAAATCTGTTTTCATATAAATAAAAAACCGGAGGCATTAAACTTCCGGTATAATGTAAATGCTCGCGGTATTTCGTTTAAAATTTTATCTGAAGAACCTGTCATAGTAATAATCGCCGGTATGATTATAGTAATACAGATCGTCAAGCTTCCTGTATTCAAATTTCAGAATCGAGTTTTCGGAAATTTTATAATCGACCGCCAGCCTTGAAAGTGAGAGGCCGTTCAGGTCGTTCTGAAGCGCTTTAGCGTAAGAGTTACCGAAAGATGAGCTGACATAAGGGCTGTACTGAAGTTTCACGTCGGCCGATACATTCAGTTTTTCCGAAACTTTGTAGTTCATCGAATTGATATATGACGTCATTGAAACAGCACCGAAAGACGAGCTCAGCATTGAAACCTGAAATGACTGCGTCATTGTGAAGTTTTTCGGATTAAAGATGCCGAGAATCAGATTATTCGTGCTCCGGTTAATTTTACTTCCTTCTTCAGGTTTTTTATACTGCGCGCCTGCTGAAGCGCAGATAAAAAGCGCTATAATAATTAGAAATGATAGTTTTTTCATAATAAAATAAAATATGAAATATAATTAAAAACAACAATGTAAGATTAAAAATTATACAGAAATCGTTGAATTTTACTGCCATAAAGAGACCGAATTATTCAATATTTTGAGTTGCATTTAATATGATTTTTGCATAAGTTTTATAAAATTTCTCTTAATTTAAACAAATCTAAAGGAGAATTATTATGTCAAGAAAGCTTCTTATTCTTTTTTCCTTTGCTTTAATCGTGGCTCTTGGTTTCGCGTCGATGCAGAAGATCGATGTAAATCCGACAGACTCAAAAGCACCTCAGATTGTTACCGATAACTCGGGGAACTATGTTCCTTCAAGACCTCCGGTAGACAATATCAACGCCATCTGGACGGAAAGCTTCAACACTTTAGCTCTTCCGACGGGCTGGTTAAATCTTCAGGAATCGGGTACAGGTCTCTGGACCTTCCTGGCATCAGGAACGTATCCCACAACGACTCCTCACAGCGGAGCAGGCATGGCTTCATTCCAGAGCTGGTCATACAGTTCAGGATGCATAGCGTCTCTGGTTTCGGCAACATTCAGTCTTACAGCGGGTCAGGGAAAGCTCGGTTTCTGGATGGTAAGGGATGCCGGTTATGCGACATCAGCGGACAAGGTTGACTTCATGATCAACACTGCACCGAATTCGACAGGAGCGACATTACTTGGCACCATCAACAGGTCAAAGACACTCACTCCTGTTGAAACAGGCGCGGACGGCTGGTACTACTATGAATTCACGATTCCGGCCTCGTTCAACACAGCGACAAACTACATCGTTCTGAAAGCGACAAGCGCGTACGGAAACAACATGTATGTTGACGACGTATCGGTATCGCTCATGAACGCGAACGACATTCAGACGCTTTCAATCGACGCCCCGACATCAAACGTACAGCCCGGCGCGATTACACCGAAAGCAACATTCAAGAACAACGGAACAGCAACACAGACATCGTTCCCGGTAACCATGACAATAACACCGGGCGGCTATACAAACACACAGACAGTCGCCTCGCTCGCACCGGGCGCGTCACTTCAGGTTTCGTTCTCCAGCTGGACAGCCGCGGTAGGCACATATACCGTAAAGGCGATTGCTCAGCTCGGAACGGATCAGGACAGAACAAACGACACAATCACAATTACAACAAACGTAACCAATGCCGGCTGGCTCACAGGAACAGCGATGTCATCGGGTTCATACATG
>CAIKZJ010000182.1 GCA_903831845.1 uncultured Ignavibacteriota bacterium | reverse complement strand
TCATATATCACTATGTCGCCCCTGTTTAATAGACCCGTCAGCAAACCTACGTTGGCGGCGTAACCCGACGCGAAAATCATTGCGCTTTCCTTTCGTTTCAGCGAGGCAAGCATTTCTTCGACTTCAAAGTGAAGTTTTGTATATCCGTTAAGAAGCGGGGGACCGCCTATACCGATTCCGTATTTTGAAATCGCTTTCTTAACGCTCTCTTTAACGTATTCGTTGCCCGCAAGCCCGAGATAATTATTCGAACCGAACATCAGCATTTTTCGCGGCTTTCCAGTCACAGAATCAAGCACTGTAACTTCCCTGCCGGCCTGCGAATCGATAACGCGCATGTAAAGCGACCTGTCGTTTTCAGACTCGCTTTTGAAATACGAGGAGAAGAACTCAGTTCTTTCTTTCAACGTCTGATTCCTTGACTGAACCAGTATGTCTCTGAGACTGAAATTTTCTCCGCCCTGATATATATTTGAGTTTTCCATTTTCTTCTTTTTTGTTTTCTGATTAAAACTACTGTTTATCTTCACGGATGTTGTCACTGACCGGTAAATCATTTGTCAAAATTCCGTCAAAACGGGACCCGCGAATATTTCCGTTAACCGGCGCATGTAAAGCGATAAATCCCCTTTTGTTTCATGAAGCAGGTTTCTAAGACGCGTCGTGTCAGGACACAAAAAATTATTGCCGTCGGATATCTTTATGCTCCGCTCTTCCGTCACAACACCGATTTTCAACGGCTTCCATCCCGATAGCTCTGCAGCTTTAAGGAATTCGCTTTCCGAATCCGGCGGAACCGTGAATATCAGTTCAAACTCTCCGTGCTGACCGGCCAGCATTAAAAGAGGAGAAAGGCCGTATTTAGACGACATTTCGATAGCATCGCCGGAAATGTATTCCGCCGGAAGCGAATTAACAAGAAACCCTTTTTTGTTTATTCTCATCAGCTGATCGAGCGTCGAGAGAAATCCGTCGCTCGTATCCATGCAGCAGGAAGCAAACTGCCTTATTATTTTTCCATGCGCGATTCTCGGTTCGGGTTTATATACAGGCACTTCAACGAAGCCGCTAAGTTTAGCGAACGCGTATGCGCTTCCAATTCCCGCGCTTCCCGATAGATAGACTATATCACCCGCTTCGCATCCTTCCCTTGTTATAATATTGTTATCTGTGATTAATCCCATGGCTGCGGCGCCGAACTGCGCCGAATGTGAAAAATTAGTGTCGCCGCCGAGCACAAAGAACCCCGCTTCTTTGCAGGCATCAGAAATTCCTCTCTGGATTTCCTCAATAAACGCAGGTTCGTATTTATCGCTAAGCGTTTCACTGAGAAGCAGACCGAGCGGCTCTGCTCCGACAGCCGCGATGTCGCTGGCATTGACGATAACGGTCATCCAGCCTATAAGATACGGGTCGTCATAGAGTCCGCTTTCTATTTCTTCGACTATATTGTCAGTTGTGAAGGCAAGATGCATTTTGGTGCCCGGTAAGCTTACAATTTCGGCGTCGCTCTTATTAAGTTCATTTACCTGCAAAGGCGAACGCGTGAACCCTTCGCACAGCATGCTAATAAGACCGTTCTCTATTATTGTTTCCCTCATTTGCATAAAAATATCCCCGCTTTCTTTATGTTAAATTCCGCTCTTTTCGTCGTGATAACCTCGCCGTCATATTCGACAGCAAAAAGCTTTTCCGATGTCACTTTGAGAAAACCTGATTGTCCGGTAGTAATATTCAAGAGCGGCTTGTCGTAATTGTTTGAAAGTCTGACTAATGTTTTAATCAGGCTGACTGTGTTTTGTTTTTCAATCAGATGAACACCGAATTTTCCGCAGGCCGGTTCCATTGCATAAGGATATCTGAACGAACCTGCGAAGTTCGGATTTTTAGTTATTCCGAGATTTGAAATTATTGTGTTGCTTTCCGCGCCGCCCGAGAGGATACGGCATTTAATACTCCTGTTAAGTGCGATGCTCCTCAGTCCCGCGTAAAGTATGGCTTCATTTAAGAACTTTCTCTTTAAATAATCCCAGAAAACCCCTTTATGGTTAAAATACTTGTTCGCGTCTGCGAGTACGCCTATGCTCGAATTTATCACCCAGTATTTCGTTCTTAAGGTCGTCCTGTCGTCTGTGTATTTAAGTATTCCGAGGTCCGCAGGTTCGCAATTTTGGAAATTAATTCTGACGGGCACTCCGCAGATGAATTTCGTATAAGGTTTGTGAAAATCGTTGCTCGAGCCCAGCCCGACAGCTCCGATTCTGAAAGCGCCCGTATCCAGGCAGGAATAGTTCATCGCGAGAGCGTTGACGAGAAAGTTCATCGTACCGTCGCCTCCGGCGGAAATGAATTCACGTTCGCCTTCTTCCGCCGCTTCTGCAATTTTTTCATACGCTGATTCACCGGCTTCAATAATTCCTGCACCCGGAAACATTTGCATTATTACCGGTCCTGCTTTTCCCCATTTTTCGGCTGCGCGGCACGAATTCGCTTTTATGTTAAGTAGAATTTTCATGACTTTTAGATTTGCTCTTTCATTGGTCTTAATTTCAGGGTTATCACATACCCGCAGTAGAAAAGACATATTGCCGTTCCCCATTCATGCCTTGCGTTCGCGGCAATCGAACCGATTATTAGGATGTACGCGTGAACATCCGGAGATATGGCTTTATACGCGTATCTTTCGTCTTTCACTTTGTGAAGCATTATCTGTGAATACACAAGCACTGTTAATCCCGAAACCGAAAGCAAAACGGCAAAGATAGCGGGATTGGTGAAGAATCCCGTCGAATACATAACCGCAAACCATGAGGCCGTCATAAGCAACGCGAATATATCCGAAACGACCGACGACGCTTTCATACCGAACACGACGGGAAAAGTGTTGTATCCCGTTTCTCTGTCAGCGGATATATCCTTGTAATAACCCGTCAGTACGAAATTGGCATAACCGAAGAACACTGCTGCAAGCGCGCCTGCATATTTCACATTGAAAGAGAATTCCGCTAAGGGGGTGAAGCAGAGATAAGCGATTGTAAACAGCGCTGCAACAATCCACGCGTTGTAAAAAGGTCCGCCCCACCACCGGCGCTTGAATGGAGTGTAAGTGGCCAGACCCAGAGATGCGATCACGGCCAGCACAAAACCCGCAAACGAATAACTTAATACTACGGCGCCTATTGCGGAAAGTCCTGTAAGACTCACCGCGAATACGCCCCTGCGCGATATCTTCCCGCTCACAAGCGGACGGTACGGTGATGAAATGCTGTCGGTATCGGTCTGGAAGCAGTCGGTAAGCGCCTGGCCGAAACCGTACGTCAGAAAGAAGCAGAATGACAGCAGAATAACTGAAGCGATGTTTACGGCAGGACTTAAAGCTAATCCGGCTATACCGGTTATACCCGAGACAAAAAGGAGATACGGCCTCATCGTAATTACATAGTTTTTCGCAAAATCCAGAACGGGACCGCTCAATTCGTACCTCATTACATCAATCAGCTTATATGCAATGAACAGGTTGTGTTTTCCGTTTAATTTTATTTTGTGTTCCATCTTCTTAGTCTTTAATTTTATTTCCATACAATTTTACTCTGAATTGAATTTTTTGTTGTCACGGGCGGGTAAATCAATTGTAAAAAAAATGTCAAATCAATTAGCTTTTGACAATTAGTAATTAATAATTAGTAATGAGTAATTAAGATCGATTTAAATTAGATTAAAGCTATAGAGCAAAGAAACGTCTCCCTTTGGAGGGGGTGCCTCGATTTATCGGGGCGGGGGAGGACTTTCTCAATTGCAGTTAACAAAAAAATGAAAACAACGAAGCAGAAAGCCCCGTAGGGGCGAAACCGAATAGGAAGCAGAAGCATTAGAAAAAAAACCCCGTAGGGGCGAAACCGAATAGGAAACAGGAGCATAAGAAAAAAGCCCCGTAGGGGCGGCACACATTTTTTATCCAATTACAACAGATTTTACGGTTTTCCAAAATAGCAGACGAAGATTTGAATTTCTATTGACATATAGTAACAAATAAAACTGTTTGTATTTACGCGATGTTCCTTTTTTTTGTAAACGGGATTAACATCGGCACTTCCCGCTGATATTTTAGATATTCTTCGCCGAATTCCAGCACAAGTTTCTTTTCTTCGAGTATTGTTCCGATTATAACATAAACAGTCAGCAATGTATTTGTAACTATATCGACTACCCTGAAAGTCTGACACCATAAATATATTATAAGAGCCAGATACATGGGATGACGTATTATTCCCAGCAGCCCGCTTCTTTTAATTCCTCCGGAAGTATTTGTTCCCTTAACCTTCCTGAAGTTTAATATCTGGCGGATTCCCCAGAACGACAAAGAATCATAGTCGAAGAAAAATGCCCAAAAGAACATTAACAAAGAGCCCGAAATCAGTATATACCTGACAACAGAAAAAGGCGGCTCATAAACAATAATTACCGTATCGTCTAATTGCGACGTATAATTAATTATCGGTATAATCAAGATCAAGGATACCAGCACATAAAATAATCTGTAAAAGGCATAATAGTCTTTTAATAAACGGGTCATTAGATTTGTGAACCGGATACTGATAAGAAAACTATGAAGCGAAACATACCCGGTCCAGAATAATGCAACAAATAAGTATTTCATATTCGTTTTTTTTAAATGCGTTACAATTCCGCTGATGTCTCTTATTTGGTAATCATCTCATATCAACGACCGATATCCGCAGGCGACGAAATTAAAAGAATTCGTCTTTCAAATATTATAAATATGTTTGTTAAAACAAATACAGATTTGTTGAGTTTATTTTGTAATCCGCCGTCAGGTCTTTCATTCCGGAATGCAGAACTTTTGCAGAAGGAAAAGGCGCCGGAAACTCATTCCGTCGGGGAATCACCATGCGCAAAAATCCCCTGAATCTGAATTGAATTTGAAAATTATTTCGGTTAAATTGAACCGCTTTCTTAGCTCAGTTGGTAGAGCAACTGACTCTTAATCAGTGGGTCGGGGGTTCGAATCCCCCAGAAAGCACGAAATT
>CAIKZJ010000181.1 GCA_903831845.1 uncultured Ignavibacteriota bacterium | reverse complement strand
TTAATTCTGAATTCACCGGGCGAGTCCGCGCCTGTAATATTGAAAGTAAATGTGGTGTTTTCCTTCATCGGATTGGGATAATTGAAAATATCCCTGAATGAAACTTCGCTCGTTACGTTGAGAACGAATTTGAGCGTGTCATATGTCTCGCCTCTGTTCGAGACGAGGTTGAGCGTGTTCATTCCCTCCTGAAGTTTCGGTGAGAAGCGGACGATGAAATTCCCTTTGTCCATTTCCTTTGTTATGTTCACGCCCTTGCCTGTTTTTGAAGCGCCGTTAAGCGAGATGTAATTTCCGTTGAGCATTATCCTGAACAGAGTCGTGTCGGAGTTTATCAGTTCTTCAATTGACTTGCCTGTAAGTCTGACAATCAGCTCAGGATTCGAGCGCACGTAATCGTTGCCGTAAAGCCGCGTGCCGTCAGAGAATACTTCCGTCTGAAAGTCCGTCAGAGAACCCTTCACGTAAAACGTCGAGATGACGGCATTGTTGAATGCATATTCGTCGTTCTGGTTTATCGGAATGATTTCAAGAACGATAGCGATCTGGTTAAGATACTTTCTGTAAATCGGCAGGCCGTTAACTTTGAATGTTGCTTTAATATAAACAGAACTGTCGACCTTCAGCGGCGTGTTAACCGTATCGGTTCTGAGTATGACCTTATTCCCCGCTCCGTCGAGAGCGTAAAAACTTCTTATATGCCTGTTGAGAGGTACGTATCCTATATTGTAGTAGTAACCCGCGATACCCACGCTGTCGCCCATTGTCACGATTGAATCCGATTTGAATATGGAATTGTTGTCAAGAGCGATTTCAGGGGGGCCCGTATATTTTATCGATACGCCGTTATAAACCGGAGACTGCGCGGAGTTAAGTGTATCGACAGACGATTTCGCCACCAGCTTAAGTTTAGGATACTGATATGCGCTTACGGACTGAAGGTCAACAAAATTATTAGACGTGACATCGCCCATAAGCAGTATTTCCGAATTAGTTCTGTCTATTCCGTAAACATCGTATTTAATTTCCGTTCCGGAATAAAGAACCTGATACCAGTTGAAATTCTGCCATGTCTGTGACGGTCCGAATACCGATGATACTGTTCCGGTCGGATAAATAAATGGCGGATAAATGGAACTGATAGCAGGAACCCATGCTCCGGTCACCGGTTTATAGCTTTCGGAGACAACCGGATTCGGAATTCCTTTATAACTTATAAAACTCCATCTGCTCCAGCTGGACAGAGGTATTGTATCGACATAAACGCTTCCCATCTGCCTCAGCATAAATTTCGCAGTGGTGCTTAAACTCGATGTTACATAATAAGGAACATGTTTGACAAGGGCCAGTATATATGTTGAATCAAATGTCGACAAAAAGTTAACAAGTGAATCCGAGGATGTTGCAGATGAAAAATAAAAATGTTTCAGTTCCGCCACAGAGCCTGTAAGTTTTGAAATTTTCGCGACCTGAAGTCCGCCGTATTCCTGTATGTTAAGAAAATACTTCAAATATTTATTAAGAATAAAATATGTCGGGTCAGTCATTACACCGCTGAAAGAAAATGCTGTAATGTTTCCGTTGTACCCGCTCAGGACGTATCCGTTTCCGGATGATGTCATTTTATTCAGTTCGTCCTGACCAAACTGTTTATCCTTATACCGGCTAAGAAAGACCAATGAATCATTTCCTGCAAAAGAACCATGATACGTGAAATTTCTTGTTTCGGACCATCCGAGCGTGTCGCTGTTGTTCATTATCGAATTGAGGCGCCAGTAGTAGACAACATTGCTGTCGAGATAAGGCAGGCGAACGCGTATTTTCGTTTTCACGCCAGTCATACCGGGAATCATGTAATTCTGCACCGCTGATGAGCTGAAGGCCGCGGACGTATCAAACTGAAGCATAAGTTTAACCGAATTCTTCCTTGTATCAATATTCGGGTTAATGCCGATGAAATCGACAGTATCTTTATAAACCGCCTGATTGTTTTCCGGTTTAAGCGGAACGAAAGAAAAATTCTTTACCGTAACCGGAACTACAAGAGTATTGTTCGATTTTCCGTCGAGAGGATACCAGTTGTCCGGGTCAAGAAGAATCTTCAGAGAATATTCTCCGGCCGTGTCGAAAGAAAGATAATAATTTATTGTGTCGCGGAACCTGAAGCTTCTTACGACAGTATCCTTTGTTTTATAAACAGCGTTCCTGTTGATAATCTGGAACCTGACCTTGCATGAATCCGCGTATGTACCGAGGTTTTTCGGGTATACTGTAAAATTCACGTTCTTCCTGAACTGCGGGTTATAATCAGACATCGCATAATCATTCGCCTGAATATCAAACTCCGGATGCGAAGGAAGAAGCAGTTTTACGGCCGGGTCTCCGAGAAGGTCGTAACAGTTGAGCGTGTTCCTGTTATAAAAATTGGATGAATCCATTGCAAGAACAGCGGATGAACGTCGGAGTATATCCCCGGTGCGCCGCAATGTATCTATTGTGAGGCTGCTTAACAGCATGTCATTGTACGTATTGCCTGTTCCTGAGAAACTCCAGCCTGTTGTTCCGATGAATCCTATTGCGCCCTTTCCGCCCGTGTAAATAAACTTTTCGCCGAAACCTCTTAAGTTATTCTCGGCATTTCTTCCTGTGTAACATGTCATGCTGTATATAAGCGGATACCTGTTCGTATTAGAGAGAACGGCGGGATCGTCAAACACGTTATTCCAGAATCCGTAAGGAGCATGAGCCATGAAGTTCACAAGAAGCGCTCCCCTGTTCATTGTCTTGATAATGGAATCCGGATAATTGTATGTAATTAGACCTGAAGTATCATTCAGGAAAATCTTTGAAGGATCTGATGACAGGGGCGGAGGAATGACGTAAGAATTTATGAAATAATTCGTCTGCGCGATGAATACCTGCTGCTCCTGCGCCGTATATCCGCCCGTTATAAATATAGGAGTTTTAACCCAGGACGGCAGCCCCTGACTTTCATAAGCGATAACTTTATTCACGGCATCCTGCGCTTCCTGTGTTGTAAGAGCGGGAATCCTACCGACCGCGACCTGATGATAATATGTCTGCGTTCCAAGATTAAAATTCGCAAAGTATCCGTCTGTTATCGGATTTCCGTATACCGGCACAAGATTCTGGAAGTATGTCGTCGTTGAAAGCATCTTTTTCGGATCGATCGAACCTCTTCCGAAAAGACACAGATACCTGAATTTCGGCGAAGCCCATGTGTCGTACGCGTTCTTCGCGAAGTACCTGACGGCCACGGGATCTTCCATTCCGTAATTGAATACGTCGTATATGTCTTCGATTTCCGCCTTGAGCGACCTGAAGCCGTCATGCGAATTCCTGTACTGCCGAAGCTGTTCTGCTTGTGTTTCAAAAAGTTTATTGTACACCACTACGTAATCGGCGCCTGTTGTATTCGTGACAAGATTGGGCACCGAACGCTGTTTGATTCTCAACGGCTTTCTTGTGATGTTCTTGTTGTAAACTTCATACTGCCCGTTCGCCATACCGGTGAAATAAAGAGTGTCGTTCGATATGTTATAACCTGTAATCCTTTTGCCGTTCTTCACGTCGTATATCGAAACGGGGTTTGTTGAAGAAGCCCCTTTTACGAAGAAACGCACGGGGTCTGTATTTGTCTGCTCGCTGCTGAACCCGAGATAACTGCTGTCAAGCTCAAACCTTCTGGAATAAGATACTTCGAAATAGTCGAAAAACGCTCTCATCGCGGCATCAACGGGGATATACCTTATAGTCGCGGTATTAGTGCCTGATATCAGAGCGGAACTCTGAAAATAAATCGTGGTGTCGAGTCTGTTAAAATCGTCAAACCTCAATGTGTCGAACTGCGTGCTGTTTATCTTCGCCACAATTCTGTGTTCGTTCACTGTAGTCGTATTCTGGTTAAACGGATACGCAAAAAGCTTCATTCTGCACTGCTGCGACGCGTTCGAGAGCAGCGTAGTGCTGAACGTCTGCGAGATCGTGTTTCCGTTCGCCATCTGCGACCAGTACCATCCTTCGCCCCTGTACTTATCGTTAAGGAAATTATTGTAATCGTTGCTGTTCGTGTTCTGCCCGAGGCTGTAAATTAAGTTGTTTTCGAAATGAAGAGGGCTGTAATAATAATCAAAAGAATAATTTGCGCCCGGCGAGTTCGAATAATCCGCAAACCTGATTCCGTTAGCGCCGCCCCATCCTACCCAGTATGCCGAAGTATCCGAATAGAGGTTATAGTATTCGTTAGTCGTGTAAACAATATTACCAAGCTCATCATAGGTATTAGTTATTCCCCCGTAGTTACGCGTTCCGTAGAAGTCGAAATAATCCGCATCGTCAAAAGTACCGTCCCCTTCTCCGAAGAAAAAAATCGGAACCTGACTGCCTTTGTAGTAAACCTTAACGGTTCTCGGATCGAGTCCTGTTACGGATATCCCGGCATTTGTAAAATCGATTTTATCAATACGGTGCATGCCGTTATTAACGACAAATAGTTTAAGATAAGTCGTATTCGGAGTTATCCAGTTGAAATTCTGCGAATTTACGGAGCACGCCCATAAGAGCGCAAATATTACCGAAAAAAGTTTTTTCATTTCAAGATCACTAATTTCTGCAAGGCAGTTTCTTTTTTGCCGTTACCTTCGATTATTAACTTATACAAATATACGCCATTTGCAATATAATCGCCATCCGCATCCCTGCCATCCCAGGGTATCTGGTTCTGGCCGATGCTAAGGTTCGTTTCAATTGTTTTTATGTTCCTGCCCGCTACCGTAAATATCTTTATTTTTGCAGAAGAAGGAGGATAACTTCCCGAAAGGTTTACAAGGAACAGCGTTTCTGTCTTCATCGGGTTCGGGTAATTAATGAGACTCTCTATCTTCAGCTCCGGATTGACGTTCATGAAATGAACAACCGTGTCGGAATAATTCCCGTTCGCGTCAGTGGAAGCGAATTCGAACATTCTCTCGCCGTCAGACAGTTTCGGATTAAAGTAAACCGTAGCCTGCTTGTATTTTCCCGTCGTAAAAATAATATCAAGGTCCGGATTCTTTACTCCGTTCAGGAAATACCAGACGGGTTCCCCGTCGAGCTTTATCCGTATGTTCGAGGTATCCTTGATAAAAATCTTGCTGTCATCGAGGAATTTCAGCACTATATGCGGTCTGGCAGAAATAAATTCTCCCGAAAACGCCTTTATGCCGTCATATGTTATTTCCATTTCGGGTTTTAATGTGTCACCTGTAATTATAATCCTTGTTGCCGCTACATTATTATAAGTAAAAAATTCGTTCTGCCTTATGAGGCCGGCTTCCACATACACCGTTACCGTGTCGTACCTTTTGCTCCTGTCCCGAAGTCCGATAGTCGGCAGTTTGGCCGATGCTGTAATCATCGAATCAATCTTCAGGGGATTGTTGACAGTATCGGTCCTGAGCACACGGAGTCCGGACGGAGAGGTCGCTGACCATTTAATTGTATAACCGGCAGCGTCCGAATAACCGTAGTTTCCGAAAGACGCCGATATGCTAAGCGTGTCCCCTTCCTGCAGAGCGCTGTCGCTTTTAATGAATGAATTATTGTCGGCAACTATTTCAGCCGCGGGGGTATAATAAAATCGAATTCCGTTAAGAACAGGTGGCTCCGTTCCCTCAAGAGAATCTATATAAAGCTTTGAGACAAGATTCAGGTAAGGGAAGTTATATGAATCAATCGTATCAATGTTAATCCCGGAGCTTCCCGTAAGGCCGGAATAAAGTAGAACATTCTGCGACTGCCTGTTAACGCCGTAAACGTCAAAATTGAGCCCTGTGTTAGAAGGCAGTGTCCTGAACCAGTTAAAATGCGACCAGGACCGCGAAGATCCGAAAAGACTGTAAACATAAGCCGAATCGTACAGGAATACGGGCTGCATGTTTGAAACTGCCGGGTTAAAAGACGTATTGTAACTTTCAGCAACCACAGGAGCCGGTACCGTGCTGTAATTTATGAAACTCCAGCATGAGAATGACTGTACGTTAACCGAATCTACATACGTGCTTCCGAGGAATCTTATTCGCGCCCTAAGGCTGCTGTTCATGTTATAGTTGGTATTATACGGCGATGTTTTTAATATTACGAGAATATTATTGTCCGTAAACGTATTAAGATAATTTATAACCGAATCGTTGGACTGGTTTGTTGTGAATCCGAAATGTTTTTTCTCGACGAATCTCGCGTTCGTTTTGTTAATCTTAATTACATTCAGTCCGCCCCATGAGCCCGTATCGATAAGCACGTATTCGGTATTGTTCAGGATTAAACGCGTAAGGTTAAATGAATTATTTCCCCATGACTGCGCCGTTATGTTTCCCGTATACCTGCTTATTGTAATTCCGTCGGCGCTGCCGGAAGCGTTGTATCTGTCGGCAGTGTTGTACTGTCCCGGTTTTCTTTTATATACAGTTACCTGCCTGTCTGCAGGCCCTTTTCCTGTCATGACGTATGAGTTACCGTAAATGAACCTTCTCGTTTCGGACCATCCCGACGTATCGGTGTTATTGATAACCGAGTTCATCCTGAAATAGTATACAGTATTGCTGTCTTTTACGGGAACAGCATAGCCGAACCTTGTAATAACACCCTGAACATTCGTTGTAAAAAATGTTCTGTTAAGGG
>CAIKZJ010000180.1 GCA_903831845.1 uncultured Ignavibacteriota bacterium | reverse complement strand
GGCGCAGGCTTCTTACGGATACGTCGTTTATACCTACAGCGTAAGGGGACAGGGTAATTCAGGAGGATTATCCAACCTGATCAGCAGAACAGAAGCGCAGGACCTTATCGAAATCGTGAACTACGTGAAACACGATAACGTAAACACGGGTTCGGATTCGAGCAACGTGCTGCTTACAGGAGGCTCGCAGGGAGGCACGCTTCCTTATATGGCTGCATCGATGGGTATGAAAGTCAAAGCGATTATCTCCGCTCTGACGTCACCCGTGCTCGGAACGAGCTGGATTGAAAACGGCTGTGTGAAGATGACCTTCTTATGGACAATAGAATACACGCCCGATACGGCCAGGTATACAACACAGGTGGACAGGATGTCAAACTGGGTTTACGGCGGCACGCAGGCGAACTGGGACAGTCTTGCCAAATATGTTCCGCTCAACAGGGATTTTAATACAATAGTATCGGCCAACACTGTTCCGATCATGCTTGAAAACTCCTGGCAGGATATGTTCTTCAATGCAAAGGGAAACATTGATGCTATATCAACTTTAACAGCGCCTTCAAGATACTATTTCGGAGCGGTCATGGGACACGGAGGCGACACTTCGCCTACGGAAGACACCTGGCACATGAATTTCTTCAATGAATGGTATTTCTACTGGCTCTTCGGAATTCAGAACGATATTCTTACAAGGCCGAAATTCCATTACGCCTACACTACATTCCCTGAAACAAACAGCATGTGGTCGTTCGTACATGACAGCTCGACTGTATTTCCGCCGACTGGAATGAGCAACTTCAGGCTGTATTTCAATTCGAGCAACAGGCTTAAAAAGACTGTTAATTCGAATCAGAATTCGACGGTATCTCTCGTAACTACCGTAAAGTCGGGGTACAATCTGACAAAAGCGGTAAATGATGAGTTCATGGGCACAACTTTCACTACAAACTTCAAGAAGGATTCAATAATATTCAATTCGGACCCGCTTGTATCCAGCGCAAAAATTCTCGGTACTCCGACATTAAGACTGGATTATATATCGAACATCAATCAGGCGCAGTACAATATGCAGATTTTTGAAGTTAACAGCAGCGGTTACGCGAAGTTTGTCACCAGCATCAATTATACAGACAGGAAGCACACAAAAGTAAGAACTCAGAGAACAATAAACGGAAATTCTTTAGGGCACATATTCCAGGCAGGAAGCAGAATAAGGGTAATACTGACAAATCTCGACCAGAGATGGAATTATCCTTTCCTCGGAACGAACCCGTATGTACTTCCGGTTGTTCAGTCATCAACAAACAAGATGTACCTCAGCTCAAATTCGTACATCGATTTCCCAATAGTCGGAACAGTATCGCCTCTCGGCAAGTCGCTTGCCGGTACGGAAACAGTCGGCACGGCGGATGTATTCGCGCTATCGCAGAATTATCCGAATCCTTTCAATCCAGTCACCAAGATCGCCTTTAACCTGCCGAAAGAATTCAGCGGTAACGTTACTCTGAAGATATACGACATGACAGGCAAGGAAGTAGCGGACCTTGTGAACGAGACGATGAACGCGGGAATGTACGAAATCAAATGGGATGCTTCGAAATTCTCAACCGGCATCTATTTCTACAAACTCACTGCCGGAACATTCTCGGAAGTGAAGAAAATGATACTCGTGAAGTAAAATTAATATCCATTATATCCCGGGCGGCCGCATAGGGTACGGCCGCCTTTTAAAAAGTTTGCAACATTTAAATAAGTAAAGGGTAGTTTGAAGAAGCCGTACAGCAAAACTGAACGGCTTTTATTTTTGTACGTTTTTACTTCGGCGAAAAATCGGTATTTTTTCTTTTATGGTCATTTTAGAGAATATAAACGTAAATTTCGGAACACGAAAACTTTTCGATAACGTCAACCTCCGCGTCGGCGGCAGGGACAGGGTTTCTCTTGTCGGCGTTAACGGAGCGGGCAAGAGCACGCTGCTCAAGGTTATTATGGGGCTGTTCAACTTCGACAGCGGCAAGGTAATTAAATCAAGACACTCCACTTACGGCTACCTGCCGCAGGAGACAGTAAGGCTTAAAGGGAAAATCCTCTTTGATGAGGTGTATGATTCCGCCGACGATATCAAGTCGATTGAAAACGAACTGCATGAAGTGGAGAACGAGCTCAAATTCTTTCCGGACAAGGAAAGCGAGGATTATCTGGACCTGCTGACAACATTGTCGGAGCTGCAGGAACAGTTCACGCTTCTCGAAGGGCATAAACTTAAATCGAAAATAGAAAAACTTCTTACAGGACTCGGGTTCGAAAGCGATGAATTCGACAAGGATGTCGGCATATTCAGCGGCGGATGGCAGATGAGAATAGAACTCGCGAAACTGCTTCTAAAGAATCCGTCCGTCCTTCTTCTCGACGAACCGACTAACCATCTCGATTTCGAATCGTTAATATGGTTCGAGAGGTATCTTAAGAACTATACCGGTGCCATCGTGCTGGTTTCTCACGATAAGGAATTTCTCAACAATATTTCCGCGAAGACAGCCGAAATACATAACGGTATAATGACAGTCTTCGGCGGCAATTATTCTTTTTACGTCGAAGAGAAAAGAAAACGGAAGGAAATGCTCGAGAACAGGTTTAAGAACCAGCAGAAGTACCTTCAGCAGCAGGAGAAGTTCATCGAGCGTTTCAGGTACAAGGCAACGAAAGCAAGGGCGGTACAGAGCAGGATAAAGCAGATCGAGAAAATCGACAAGGTAGAACTCGAGCAGGAAGCGGAAAAAATCAAATTCCGATTTCCGCCCGCCGTTCATTCGGGAAGAATTCTCGCCGAAATATCCGGTCTAACTAAATCGTATGACGGTGTTAAGAACGTGCTTGAAAACATCGACCTGACTATAGAAAGAGGGGAGAAGATAGCTGTCGTCGGAAAGAACGGCGCGGGAAAATCAACGCTGACGAGGATTCTGGCGGGAATCGAGAATTACAATTCAGGCGAGATGAAATACGGGTATAACGTTATTCCGAGATATTTCGCGCAGAACCAGGCGGAGGAAATGGACGAATCGAAAACGGCATTCGAGACAATGCTCGAGGTCAACAGCGGCGAAAACGTAACGGGGATCCGGAACATACTCGGCGGATTTCTTTTTCACGGCGACGACGTCGATAAGAAAGTCGGCGTTCTTTCTGGCGGCGAGAAATCCCGTCTGGCGCTTGCGAAGATGCTGATAGAGCCGTCGAATCTGCTGATTCTCGACGAGCCGACAAACCATCTTGATATCCATTCAAAAGAGGTTCTGCAGAAAGCTCTTTCTTCTTACGAGGGCACGGTTATCATTGTATCGCACGACAGGGAATTCATAGACGGAATTATCGGGAAAATTATCGAAGTCAAACGCGCAGGACTGAAAACATACATTGGCAAGTCGTCGGAATACATGTCCGTTCTCGAATCCGAAAGTACGGAAGAAGCAGCAACGGAGCCTAAGCCCGTTAAAGAAATGTCGGCGGGCTACAGGGACGGCATTGAATTGAAGAAAAAGAAGAAGGAGTTTACTAAGATAGCCGCTCCGATTAAAAAGAGAATATCAGAAATAGAAGCCGATCTGGGGGAACTCGAAAGAAAAAAACTTTATTTAGAACAGGAGATGAGTAAAACGGATTTCTTCAAAGATTCTGACTTTGCGGTTGAGATAAAATTTGAGTATCTTGACCTTTCTCAAAAAATAGAGGAACTAACGGCCTCATGGGAGAAAGAAACCGAGAACCTCGCTGAACTTGAAAAAAAATATTTGAATAATTAAAAAAAGGGGAAAAATGAAATTCTTTTCAAAATTGTTACTCGTTGTTTTCATGCTGTCGCTGGTCACGTCCGCATTCGCTGAAGGGGATCCCAGCAAACCTTTCGGAAATAAAGAATATAAGATCGACTGGAAACTCAAAAGCGATTATGAAAAGGCCAAGAAGGAATTTGCTTTCAAAACGACCGGAAAACCTGTTGATTTCTATATCGACTTTCAGCTCGGCGTCGGCACCACGGCTCCGAATATCACTCCCGCGACAGGACAGGGTTCAATAACCGAAAAGTCAAAACTCGGTTATGTGTTCGGCGGCATGGTTTATCTTAACCTGTTCGATTATTTAAGTTTCACGACAGGTCTTACGTTCGACGGAAAGAGTTTCGGAATCCAGAAGCCGTCAATGATGACCGGGCTTACAGACGCCGATACTGTATCTGCTGCACCTGTAGACAATTACGTCGCGGCAAACTACATCAACATTCCGCTCTTTATAGACCTCGGCGGAATGGTTTCCGATAAAGTCGGTCTCTGGTTCACGGGCGGTCCCTACATGGGCTTCCTTATATCAAAGCCGGATAACACGTACAAGAATCTCGGCTACAAGAACTTTGATCTCGGGCTCAGCGGTAACCTTACAGCGAATTATATTGTTATGTATCCGTTCAGCGTCATTCTCGGAGGTTCGTTCAAGTACGGCGGTCTTAATAACCTCATGAGCACCGACAAAATATCGAAGATCACGACTACTAACTTCACGTTCTTTTCAGGCGTAAGAGTCGCTTTCTAAAAGTTTGTATAAATTTTTTTAACCCGTTTTTTGTTCTTACAAAAGACGGGTTTTTTATTAATTTAATATCAACAAATGCAGATAGGAGAATACAAAGTTTATTCGATACAGGCAGGGCTGTTTAAGCTCGACGGCGGCGCGATGTTCGGCGTAGTGCCCAAAGTAATGTGGAACCGCACGAATCCGGCGGACGAATCCAACAGGATAGAAATGTGCACGCGCACGCTTCTTCTGGTAAGTCCGAAAAGGAAAATTCTCGTGGATACGGGTATCGGGTACAAGATGTCGAAGAAACTCAACGAGATTTACGCTGTGGATTATTCAGAGCATACACTCGAAAAGGCGATCGGTTCTCTCGGTTTCAAGCCGGAAGACATTACCGACGTAATCCTCACGCATCTGCATTTCGACCATGCGGGCGGCGCGACGAAAGTCGTGGACAACGAAGCCCTGCCGTCTTTTGATAACGCCGTCTATTACGTTCAGGAAAAACATCTCGACTGGGCAGTCAATCCTTCCGAACGCGACAAGGCGAGTTTCTTCCCGAAAGATTTCGAACCGCTTCTGGCCAGGAAACAGCTTAAGACTGTCAGCGAAGAATTCAGGTTCGATGACAACATAACTCTGCTTCCTCTTAACGGGCATACAAGAAACATGCAGATGGTGAAAGTGCACGACGATAAGGAAGCGCTGTTCTATGCGGCAGACCTTTTCCCGATGTCGTCGCATATACCGCTGCCTTATATAATGGGCTACGATCTGTTTCCTCTCGTTACGCTCGAGGAAAAAAGAAAATATCTGGCGGAGATGTCCGAAAAAAACTACACTGTTTTTTTTGAACATGACCCGTATGTTGAAGCGGGGAAAGTGGGTTTCGACGGGAAATCCTATTTCCTGAAAGAAAAGTTCAACATATAACTTAATGAAGTTTTCCTTACTCGACTATCTCATAGTAATAGTGTATCTGTCCGGAACTGTCATCGCCGGTTTCATCACCGCGCGCAGGCAGAAGAACTCCCGCGATTACTTTCTCGGCGGCAAAGAACTTAAATGGTGGGCGGTCGGATTCTCGATAGTCGCCAGCGAAACCAGCACACTAACTTTCATAAGCATTCCCGGACTCGCTTACAAGAGCGACATGACTTTCATGCAGTTGATATTCGGATATTTCATCGGAAGACTTCTCGTAACTGTAATTTTCATTCCCGCTTATTATAAAGGCGATATCGTAACCGCATACGATTTTCTCGGAAAACGTTTTGGTCAGAAACTCCGCAAACTAACATCATCGGTATTCATAATTACTCGCGTACTCGCATCAGGCGTCAGGCTTTTCGCCACGGCGATTCCCGTGCACATAATTACAGGACTCGATTATCCGACAAGCATCGCGATTATAGGAATCTTCACTTTGATATACACATACATGGGCGGCCTGAAAGCGGTCGTTACGATGGACGTGATACAGATGTTCATATACATCGGCGGCGCTGTCGCGGCTTTGTTTGTCGTCTTCAACGGACTTCCCAATGGTATGGCTGACGTCATGAATTATGCCTCGCAGTCAGGACTCGATAAGTTCAGGATTTTCAATTTGAATTTCGGAAATTCCGTGCTGGATTTTCTTGCTTCGCCTT
>CAIKZJ010000179.1 GCA_903831845.1 uncultured Ignavibacteriota bacterium | reverse complement strand
ATTTAGAAATTACAATACTATTTAATATCTGTATCATATCGTTCTTGCCTATAGTCTTTGAATTAGTATTTTTGTTCTTGATTCCCGCCAGGAGCATGCGGGAATGACAAAATGGGAGCATGCGGGATAACTAAACGCGGATTGCGAGCGTTTTCCTGTCCAAAAAACCCTGTTTTTTCACTGTTTTGCCGCTTTTTTTATATGCAACCTTTTCGGCCCGCGTATCGTCATAATAAGAAAAAAACGAAAGGAAACAATCATGACACCTTATGATTTCAGAGAGACAGTGGTACCAATATTCGCCATAGTCTTCACGTTTGGATTTCCTGCTCTGATAATATTCTGGGCAATATACACGAAACACAGAGAAAGAATGCGCCTCATCGAAAAAGGCATTTCGCCCGAAGAAGCAAGGAAATATTTTTCCGCGGTCGAAAAAAGACCCCGCGGCTCGCTCGGCGCCCTGAAGTGGGGAATAATCCTCCTCTTCCTCGGCATCGGTATCTTTACCGCCAATGTTCTCGAACAGGTCTATGAGTTCAACGACGGCATCTCGTTCGGAACAGTCGTTCTGTTCCTCGGACTCGGTTTCATTATTTATTACTTCCTCGCAAGAGGCAAGCAGCCGTCCAACGAACAGCAGAACCTGAACATTCCCAAAAACTAAATCGCGACGAAAAATGAAAACGACTAATTTCTCAAGAACATTGCTTATCTCCGCTCTGCTTGTATTCTTCGGAATATCCGCGGTTGGTTTTCAGGGATGCACGCTGTTCAAAAAGAGATATGAAAAAACGGAAGTAAAGGAATACAACATATCTGCCAAGAATTTCAAGAAGTTCAGCGTCGATAATCCCAACGGAAACATATACATCCGCAAGAACAGCACAGACAGTCTTGTTCACATAAGAGCCGAGATAACGAAATACGTATCGAAGAAGGAACTCAACGATCCGCTTAAGGGAACGCTCATCGACATAGATTCGACCGGCGACGAGTTGAGAGTAAGGGATATTGTCAATAAGGAGTCTCACGAGTTCATCAGTTTCAGTTTCAAAAGAGGCAGCAATGTGAATTATGAAATTTCACTGCCGGCCGGAATGGAACTTGCTCTTTCCACCACAAACGGAAAAATACGCCTGGAGGACCTGAACAACGACGTTAACGCCGACCTGACAAACGGCAGCATTAAACTCGAGAACGTTTACGGCAAACTTACGCTGGAACTCACTAACGGCAGCATTAACGCGAAACTCGATTCCACTAAGGGAGTCAACTTCGAAACAACAAACGGCAGCATCACGCTTGCAATCGGAGAAAAATTCCGCGGTAATTTCAAGACGGAAACCGTGAATGGAAAAGTTCACAAAAAGAACGTAAATTTCAACGAGTCCGAAGAAAGCAAGCGCGAATTCAAGGGCAGGCTCGGAGATTCGGACATTGAAGTTAAGCTTCAGACGGTGAACGGCTCAATAAACATAGAAAGAAGATAAGTCTTGACGGAAGTAAATCCCGAAATACTTGAAAGGATCAGGAAAGGGGAAACCGGTCTGTTCAGAGAGGTGGTGGACACCTACAAGGACAGGGCGTATTCCCTTACCGTCAAAATCCTGAAACACAGGGAAGAAGCGGAAGACGCGCTTCAGGATGCGTTCATCAGGCTCTTCAGAGCGGTATCTTCAGGGAATTACGAAGCAAGAGCAAAGTTCTCAACATATTTTTATACAATAGTGTACAATACGGCGGTTGATTATTACAGGAAATATTATCAGCGGGCATTCAATGTCACATCGATTGAAGTGCATGAATCCAACTACAGCGACGGCGACGAGCTCGTCAGGAATTTCGAACCGATGATTGACAGGAACGCCTACGACGCAGATTCGATGTCAACCGAGCGTAATCTGGAAGTTGCGGAAATACAGAGGATTATAAGGGGATATATTAATTCTATTCCGCAGCAGTATTCAGTGATACTGAACATGTTTTTTGTGAACGAACTTTCGCACGAGGAAATATCGAACATACTTAAACTGCCTCTCGGCACTGTAAAGAACAGGATATTCCGGGCGAAGGAGAAACTCAAAGAAATACTGTTCAGGGAATTTAACAGGGAAGAATTAATAGAATACATAAAAGTTTAGAATTAATGAACGATTTTAATAAAATAGAGGAATTTCTGGACACAGGCATGAGCTCGTCACTTGAGGAAAAAACAAGCGGCGGATTCACCGATAAGATGATGCGCGAAATAGCGCTCATCCAGGAGTTCGAAAAACAGGACAAGAAGACTTTCAAACTTATGAACGTTATCGCTGCGGCAGCCGTAAGCATAATACTCGTTTCGGGGATATTGCTTGCATGGCTTCTCGGAAGCGGCAGCGCTGACGAACAGCAGGAAGGTTTCTTTGCTTATGCGAAAGATGCAATAAACACTTTCGGCTATAAGGTTATGAGTCTGTTCGGTCTTTCTCCGAGCGGCGATGTCTTCGTGTATGTTTTTATCGCGGCTGTGGCCGTTTCGGTTTTTGCCCTCGTCGACAAGTTCGTAATAAGGCGCGGATACAATTAAGAGAAGTGAGACAGGAAATACCTGAAAGAACCTTCAACAAGAAGAAAAGTCGAAATCACTCCTCCTATCGCCCCGCCTAAATGCGCCTCATGGCCTATGTTCCCGAACTTGCTCTTCATTCCGTATATCGAAACTCCGACATATAAAAACGCGAACAGAAACGCGGGCATCGGTATGAAGAAAACCCCGACTGTGCTCATCGGAAAAAATAAAATGTATGAAAAAACTATTCCCGAAACCGCTCCGGATGCGCCGACTGCCACATAAGAGGGGTTTCTGTAGTTGAGGATTACTGTGAGTATTGAGCCCGAAAAAAGGCTTACGAAGTAAATAAGAAAAACATATAAAGAACCCGTCGTCTGCCCGAAATTCGCCACGAACAGCCTCTCGAGAACGCTCCCGAATGAAAAGAACGTGAACATGTTGAACAGGAGATGCATCCAGTCGGCATGAAGGAAAGCGGATGTCAGCGCCTGGTAAAATTTCTTTTCGTAGATTATCTGGTAAGGCCATTCCGCGAACCTGTCGAAATAGTTGTACCGTGAATACCACGTCCAGAGAGTGATTGCGACGTTTGCAAAAATAAGCGTGAATGTTACGGGTGTTATTGTCATTTAAGTATTTTCCTCGCTATTCCGAATCCTTCGTAAATAAGCCCGGTGTATACCTGCACGAGATCGGCTCCGAGAGCCATCTTGTCCTTGTAATCGCCGGAAGTGAACACACCGCCGGCTCCGATAAGTATAAAATCGCTGCTTTCCCGGTTAAGTTCGTTCAGTTTTTTCAGTATAGTGTCTGACATTCCTTTCAGCGGTTTTCCGCTTAGTCCGCCTTCCTGATTAATCTTTGAAATTAAGTTGTTCCTGGTTATAGTTGTATTCGTCGCGATGATCCCGTTAATTCCGTAATAGACTGCCGCGTCGTAGATTGTTTTAAGTTCTTCGTCTGTCAGGTCAGGCGCTATTTTAAGGAAAATATTCTTTTCAGGAAGCGATTTTTCCTTAACTATCTCATTTTTCTTCATCACGATTTCAAACAGAAGGTCCTTTATGTATTTGTCTCCCTGAAGTTCGCGCAGTCCTTCGGTGTTGGGCGATGAAATGTTGATTACGAAATAATCACCGGCTTCGTACAGAACATCGAGGCATTTCGCGTAATCTTCATGCGCTTTGTCAAGCGGAGTCTGCTTGTTCTTGCCGATGTTTACGCCTATTACAAAATCTTTCCTTACGCGCTTTTTTGCTTTCAGTATTTTCTTCTTCAGTTTTTCCGCGCCGTGGTTGTTGAATCCCATCCTGTTTATTATGCCCTTGTCCTTAACCAGCCTGAAGAGCCTAGGCTTCGGATTTCCGGGCTGCGCAAGCGGAGTCACTGTTCCGACTTCTACATGGGAAAAACCCGCCGTGTCCCAGAATTCTATAAGCTGTCCGTCCTTGTCGAGCCCTGCGGCTATTCCGAGACGGTTCCTGAATTTCAATCCGTTGACTGTAACGCTGTTAGCGTACTCGTTAAACCCGTAAAACGGCCTCAGAAGCGGAAAGAAAAATTTGAAAAAGGGAAGAAAGGTAAATATAATATTATGTATGAATTCCGGCCTGAACCTGAAAAGAAACAGTCTTAAAATTTTGTAAAGCATCTGCGCAAAAGTTAAAATCCTTTAATGAATATCCGTAATAACGGAAAATATTATTCGGAGTAAAGAAAATCCTTTTCGATGTCCCTGAACGCTTTACCCTGCAGATCCTTTTCAGAAACCGCTGAAGCGTTCACTTTCCATTCTATGTTCAGATCGGGATCGTTGTAAAGTATAGCGCGCTCGTCCCTCTTGGAATAAAAGGCGGTGCATTTGTAAGAGAACAATGCCGTTTCCGAAAGTACCGAAAATCCGTGCGCGAATCCCGGCGGTATCCATATCTGCCTGTGGTTTTCGCCCGAGAGCTCAACCGCAACGTGCTCGCCGAATGTGGGCGAACCGAACCTTATGTCGACCGCTACGTCTATTACTTTTCCGGAGAGCACCTGGCAGAGCTTGCCCTGTGCGCTCTCGCCTATCTGATAATGCAGGCCCCTTATCGTTCCTTGTTTTGAAAAAGAAACATTGTCCTGAACGAAATTGAGATAAAGACCTTTTTCAAGAAATTTTCTTTCACTGTACGATTCAAAGAAGAAACCCCTGTCGTCTCCGAATACGTCAGGAGTTATTATAAGTACGCCGTTCAGTTTCGTCTCTTCAACAATCATTGTTCTTTTACGATCCTTTCGAGATAATTTCTGTAATCCGACTTCGGCATATCTTCAACGACCTTCTTAAGCTGGTTGAAATCTATGAATCCGTTGTGATAGGCGATTTCCTCTATGCACGCCACTTTTAAGCCCTGCCTGTCTTCGATTACTCCGAAGAAATTCGATGCCTGAAGAAGCGATACAGGCGTTCCCGTGTCCAGCCATGCAACGCCGCGTCCGATTTTTTCAACCTTGAGTTTTTTCCTTTTGAGATATTCAACGTTAACGTCAGTAATCTCAAGCTCGCCCCTCGGCGACGGCTTCAGGTTTTTAGATATTTCGACTACGTCGTTGTTGTATACATATAAACCAGGTACAGCGTAATTCGATTTTGGCTGTTTAGGTTTTTCTTCTATCGAAATAGCGTTGCCGTTTCCGTCGAACTCCACTATGCCGTATCTTTCCGGATCTGTCACCCTGTATCCGAACACTGTCGCGCCTTCGTTGTTCTTTATCGCGTTGTAAAGAAAATCGAGTTTGCCGTAAAAGATGTTATCGCCGAGTATCAGCGTGACGCTGTCTTTTCCTATGAACTTGTCGCCGAGTATGAAAGATTCCGCTATGCCGTTCGGCGCCGCCTGAACCTCGTAACTTATGTTCATTCCGATATGGCTTCCGTCCCCGAATAATTTCCTGTAAAGAGGAATAGTTTCGTCATTCGAAATAATGAGCACGTCCTTTATGCCGCCGAGCATAAGAATGGAAAGCGGATAATAAATGAGCGGCTTGTCGTATATCAGCGTAAGCTGCTTGCTGTAAATTCTGGAGACAGGATACATTCTTGTTCCTGCGCCTCCGGCAAGGATAATACCTTTCATAATGCGATAAAGTTAAAATTAATTTTATGCAAGATAACAGTTATAATGCTGTATTTCAGCATATTTATATGAGGAAAAAAGCCGGTTATCTGTTGAAATCGACGATTTCCTTAATCGGTTTTCCTATGCATCCCTTCGGCGGATTTATTCCGAGCAAAGCGGCAAGTGTCGGCGTCACATCCACCATTTTTACGGGCTCTGTTGATTCGCCCTTTCCGATTATCCATCCGTACCATAAAAGCGGAACGTGCGTGTCGTATTCATAAGGACTGCCGTGTTCCGCGCCGCGAATCCGGTCCTCAATCCAGAACTTTTTGAAATTCACAAAAATATCGCCGCATCTCGATTCGAAAAATCCGTTGAAGAAGAAACTTCCGAATTCGCTCTGCGTTTCGCCGTTCTTGATTTGTTTTGCAGTGAAGACTCCGTTCGTGCCGGGGACATTCTGTTTTATATAATCTACTGTTTTGTTTATTACTTCATCAAGCATCAGGCCGCCTGATATTATTTTGCCGCGATTGAGAAATATCTGCTGATTGAGAAAATACAAAGACAGGCTGTCTTTTCCGTATTCGCGTTTAAGAAACGCGTTAACCGAATCACCGATTGCCCTGTGGAAGAACGTGCCCGCTTCAGTACCCTGTGTCTTCAGGTATTCGGGATTGCTGCATATTGCGTGGTCGGCTGTCAGAAACACGAGAACGTTTTCTTTGCCGAGAGTTTCATCCGCGTATTTCAGAAGATGCGCAAGCTCAAGATCCATCCTCAAATATGTGTCTTCGGTTTCGACAGAATTCGGTCCGAATTTATGGCCGACGTAGTCTGTCGACGAAAAACTAACGCAGAGAAAATCCGTGTAACCGCTCATTCCGAGTTTTTCGTACTTTATGGTTTCTTCGGCGAATTCCCTTGTTAACGTGTTGCCGAACGGAGAATAGCGCAGCAGGTTCGGGTTCTTGTCTTTTAATACCGGAAAATTGTGCGGGAAAACCGGTCTCTCCTCGCCTTTGTATTTTTCTTCAAACTCGTTGTCGTCGGGCAGGCTTTCAGTGTATTCGTTAACAGGAAGCATCGTGTTCCATACAGTGTTCAGATATTTGTCGGGAAGAGCTTTACGGTTGAATTCATTCACCCATTCCGGAAGCGACTCCATGTAATAGGAACTCGTGATCCAGTTCTTCGATTTAGCTTCGTACCAGTATGAAGCGTTTGCCTTATGTCCCGCAGGAAAAATACCGCCGCGGTCTTTCAACGCGATGCCTATTACCTTTGAATTCATTCCGCTCGAAATTCTCAGTTCGTCGGTTATGGTGTTCACCAGCAGTGAAGTCGGAGCCATCCTGTCTTCCGAGGAAGTGCTTCCAACGGCGTGATAGTTCGTATCGTCAGCGCAGTAACGGTAAAATGTTTTTCCGCTGTCGATCCAGTCGTTGGCGCAGATTCCGTTTATCGCAGGCACCGTCCCTGTGTAAATGCAGGTATGCCCGACAGCGGTATAGGTGGGGAAGTGTATATAGTTCGCGTTTTTGCAGAAGTAACCTTCGTTAACAAGTTTTTTGAATCCGTTGTCGGAATACTTGTTCCAGTATCTCGGTATGAAATCGTATCCCATCTGATCGACCACGATGCCTATAACGAGCTTCGGCTGTTTTTGTTTATTGTTATCGGCTTTTCCTGAAAAGGAAAAAGATACAATGAAGAAAAACGCCGGAACAAACAAAAGTAAAAATTTTTTATTCCCCATTTTGCCGGTTGTTCTGTGTTAAAACCCCGCCGTTTTACGGGCGGGGATTATCGTTTATATTTTATCTGCCTATCTTTGTTCTTAGTTCCGGTTTCAGCGCGTTCAGCGGAAGAACTAGAGTAATCGTGTTTACTCCGAAATAAGTTTCCGATACGTTAATGAATCCCTTAAACGGTCCGAGAAGCCCCCATGAATTCTTAACGTAGAAGAATTTCTTTCCGCTGGCGGTCTGCTTCAGGCCTACGAGGTGCATCAGATGGTCGTCCTGCGTCGTCAGGTTTTCAAACAATTCCTGTCTTGACTGCTGCGTGTAAGGTAACTCTTCGGCGTCAGGATTGATTTCCATTAACTGCGCGCCTTTTTCTTTCGTCATCATTGCCCAGCCGTCTCTCTGGTTGAAATAGTTGTTCGATACGTCGGCGTCCCATCCGACAGTATAGTCGTTCATCACGGCCCATTCAGCGGCATCGATAAGTTCGTCAATCGGAAGATTGTAAAAGAGTCCACCCGAATAATTGTCCGGCACTTCTACGTTGAATGCTTTATAGAACGGATGATGGGTGAATGATGTAAGGCCGATGTAGTCGTCCTCGTTAAACTGAACAACTTCCTTCGCGAATGTCTGCGGCGTGTATTCCTTTCCGTTGTAAGTGAACGTTTCGGGCACCTTGCCGAACTTCGCGTCAAGCATCTTGTTGTAATTTTCTTCCCAGCCAGGTCCTATCGGCATCTTGGCGATAACGCTGTCGAGGAATGCCTTGAGTTTGTAGTCGAATCCCTGATGGTTTATTTTTCCGTATGCGGAATTCGGATAAACGTCCGCCGGTACAAGCCCGTATTTTGAAGATGCCGGAAACACGTCATGTCCGAAAGCGCCTTCCGAGAACCTCGTGAACCCCTGTCTGAGGATGTAGTTCTTTGCTTTTTCAAAATAAATGTTTCTTACTATGTACATTTCGGAAAGATCCGTCTGTATTCCCCTCTTGAGCATTTCGGATTCAAGCAGTGATACAACGGAGAAGCACCAGCACGTGCCGCTCATGCCCTGGTCCTTCACGCTCGAAGAAGGATTCATTTTAATTGTCGTAAGTTCCTGGGCGAACGAACTCCCGATGAGAACGAACAAAACAATGATCAGTAACGCTGAAAGTTTTTTCATACAATATTTGTTGGTTAATATAATTTTATCGCGATTTCAGATGCGAGTTTCGCGTTGTTTGTTACAAGCTTTACGTTTGATTCAAGGCTTCTGCCTTCGGTAATGCTGT